>CAIRMY010000262.1 GCA_903879775.1 uncultured Bacteroidota bacterium | reverse complement strand
TGATGGTTCATCTTCATTTGTTAGAAGGAAACTTATATCGTTTTAGATCAATTAACTGGAAGGGAAATGTGAAATATAGAACTTCCATGCTCGATACACTTTTGGGAATTAGGAAAGGGGATATTTTTAACCAATCACTTCTCGATGAACGCCTTTTTAGCAATCCAGGCGGTTTTGATATTCAGAGTCTTTACATGGATGCAGGGTATTTGTTTTTTAATATGATGCCTGTTGAAATTGGAGTTGTAAACGACAGTATTGATTTGGAAGTTCGCATTACTGAGGGACCACAAGCCGTGATTGGCAGGGTTTCGTGGGTCGGGAACACCAAGACTTCTGACAGGGTTATTTTGAGGGAAATTAGAACCAAACCTGGTAATACCTTCTCAAGAACTGATATCCAAAGAACCATGCGCGATTTGGCTGCAATTGGTTTGTTTGACCCAGAACAACTCAATGTCAATCCTAAACCAAATGCTTCAGATGGTACCGTTGACATTGAATATAAATTGGTTGAAAAGCCTTCCGATCAAATTGAATTGAGTGGTGGTTGGGGCGGTAACGGTTACAGCACAACACCAACTTTAATTGGTACTGCGGGTATTGTTTTAAATAATTTTAGCGCTAGAAAATTGTTCCACCCTAAATTATGGAACCCAGTGCCAACAGGAGATGGTCAGAAACTTTCTTTGAGAGCACAATCGAATGGTGCGAATTATCAAGGTTACACTTTCTCTTTCACCGAACCTTGGTTGGGTGGCAATAAGCCAAATTCATTATCTGTTTCTATCTTCCATACAGTAAATAGTTTTGATTATCGTCAATCTGATGATCCTCTTCACAAAGCATTCTTCAATACAGGTATCAACGTGAGTATGGGTAAACGTCTAAAATGGCCTGATGACTTCTTTAATATTCAGTATTTAATTAGTTTCCAGCGTTATAGAATGCAAAACATGGATGGAGCTTATTACGGTTTCCCTACTGGTTTCCAAGGAATTTCATATAATCCATCGTTTCAAATAACATTGTCTAGAAGCTCTGTGAGCGATCCGATTTTCCCAACTTCGGGAAGCAATATCACCACTTCAATTCAAGCTACACCTCCATTGTGTTATTTGATTAAAAAGGATTATGCAAATCTTCCATTAACAGAAAAATACAAATGGGCTGAATTCTATAAATTTAAGTTTGATGCGGAATGGTATACGCCAATTTTTAAGAAATTGGTCTTAATGGCAAAAACCCGTTTTGGTTTCTTGGGATATTATAATCCAGTGATAGGACCAACATTCTTTGAAAGATTCCAAGTGGGTGGTGCAGGTATTTTCGGATTTAACATTGCAGCCACAGAAATCATCTCTCAACGTGGGTATGATAACTATACCATCTCACAAACCGCGATGGGTGGTTCTGCCGGTGCGCCTATCTTTAACAAGTTTACGTTAGAATTGCGCCAAGCAATCACAACAGGTCAAACTGCCACTGTTTATGCGTTGGCATTCGCAGAAGCTGGCGATGCATGGTCAAGTATTGCTCAATACAATCCATTCCAATTAAAGCGTTCTGCAGGGGTTGGTATTCGTTTGTTTATGCCAATGTTTGGATTGATAGGATTAGACTATGCTTGGGGCTTCGATTACAAAGACGTACCAAAAAGTGGCCAACCTACACAAGTGCATTTCTTTATCGGACAACAGTTTTAAGATTGTATATAGCAGAAAAAAATCCCTCTAGTTTTCTAGAGGGATTTTTTTATTTATTTCAGTTTCCTTTACAAATCAAATTTGATGCCTTGTGCCAATGGCAATGTTTTTCCATAGTTTATGGTGTTTGTTTGGCGACGCATGTATGCTTTCCAAGCGTCGGAACCGCTTTCACGGCCTCCACCGGTTTCTTTTTCGCCACCAAAGGCACCTCCAATTTCAGCACCTGATGTACCAATGTTTACATTGGCAATGCCACAATCAGATCCCATTGCCGATAAGAATGTTTCTGCTTCTTGCAAGTTATCAGTAAAGATGGCGCTCGATAAACCTTGTTTCACACCGTTTTGAATGGCAATTGCTTCATCTAACGTTGAGTATTTTAACAAATATAAAATTGGGGCAAATGTTTCATCTTGAATGATCTGATAATTGGGGTCGCCTTCGCAGATTGTTGGCATGACGTAACAACCAGATTCATACCCTTGTCCCTCCAAAATAGAATGACCATATAAAACACTCCCTCCCTCATTTTTCAATTGATCAATGGCATTCATATAGTTCTGTACCGCGTCTTGATCGATTAATGGACCAACGTGGTTATTAGAATCGAGCGGATTTCCTATGCGCAATTGTTTGTATGCGTTAACCAATTTGTCTTTGAACGTTTGATAAATTGAGTCTTGAATGATCAATCTTCTGGTGGTGGTGCAACGTTGTCCTGCCGTACCTACAGCACCGAAAAGTACAGCCACTAGAGCGATATCTAAATTGGCATGTTCTGAAACGATGATGGCATTGTTTCCACCGAGTTCTAAAATGGTTTTTCCCAATCTAGCGCCAACTACTTCGCCAACTTTTTTACCCATTCTGGTGCTACCAGTAGCACTGATTAATGGAATGTGAGTGTCTTTTGACAGCCATTCCCCAACTTCTTTTCCTCCTTGTACCAAGCAAAATAGTCCTTCAGGTAAATGATTGTGTTTAATCACATGCTCTAGAATATTTTGCACAGCTTGAGCTGTTGCAGGCGTTTTTTCGCTAGGTTTCCAGATACAAGCATTGCCACAAATTGCAGCAATCATGGCATTCCAGCTCCAAACAGCCACAGGAAAATTGAATGCCGATATAATGCCAACAACACCCAGTGGGTGCCATTGTTCGTACATTCTGTGATTTGGGCGCTCACTATGCATTGTAAGGCCGTATAATTGACGACTTAATCCAACTGCAAAATCGCAAATGTCAATCATCTCTTGAACTTCGCCCAAGCCTTCTTGCAAGCTTTTCCCCATTTCATAACTCACCAGAGCACCCAAACTTTCTTTGTTTTGACGCAAGGCTTGTCCGATTTGTCGCACCACCTCACCGCGTTTGGGCGCAGGCCACTCTCTCCAAATTTTTTGAGCCTCAGTGGCTTTTGCCACTACATGCTGATAGGTCTTTGCATCACATTCTTTGAAAGATGTGATTTGATGACTATCAACAGGACTAAAATCGTTGTGCAATGTGCCATTTTCGCACACAATATGATTTAAACCAGTGCTCGCACTCGGAATTGATTGGCCAATATTTAGCTGTGATAAAAATGTGTTTTGAGACATGACGTACACAAAAATAGCGTTTGTGCGCCGTTATTAAAAGAAACTTTAAGCTTCTTTTTTCATCACCATGTAAACTGCGGTGAGCAAAAATCCCAAACCGATAAATATGTTCCACGTGAGCACTTCTTTGTCTAAAAGTCCCCACATCACAGCTGTCACAGGAATTACAAACGTATTTGTAGACGCCACTAACGCAGAGGTGTGTAGAATGAGGTAATTAAATATGACCATGCTCAAAGCGCTTCCCACAAAACCCAATAAAAATAGGTATCCGAAACTGTTCCACGCCAAATCTGAATTGACTTCCCATACATGTGCAACATCGGTTTTCCATAAAATGACAGAATATAAAATTGCGACAAAAACAAACGGGTAAGCGGTTTTGACCATAGAAGGCAAATGACTTAATTTATGCTTGATAATGTTAATGTTATAACCATAAAGCAATGCCGAAATGAGGGGCAAACATGCTCCAATTGGGTCGATTTTGGTTCCGCCTTTAAGAAGGCTAGGTCCGAATAAAAATAAGGCACCTGCTAAGCCAATAAATACGCCATAAATTCCATTTTTAGTAAGCTTGTCTTTGAAAAGCCAAACACCAAGCAATAATGTAAACATGGGTGTAAAAGCATTCAAAATACCGCTAAGCCCAGAAGGAATTCGCTGACCGGCAAAACTGAATAAAAGTGCTGGTATCGCATTTCCTAAAACACCGCTCATGAATAAATAGAAATAGTCTTTGGGTTGAACGATTTTGACTTTTGAATCGTCATTTTTTGGTAAATGTTCTTCTATAAAAGGGTGGTGATAAGGTTTGAAAACGGTGTATTTTAAAAACCAAGGAAACAAAAATATGCCAGCAAGGGTAAGTCGTAAACCTGCAACTTGAATTGGGCTAAAGGCTTCCAATCCTCGTTTCATCATGATGAAGGAACTTCCCCAAACACATCCTAAAAGTATGATTAGGAAAACTGGCAACCATTTGTATTTCACGCTGCAAATATCGTGGATTTTTATTGCCACATATTATCTATCACGAAAATTCACGAACTTTGTGTTCTATGAAACGTAATTGGTTGCTTGTTTTATTGCTTTTTTCTTTTGGAGGGACATTTGCTCAATTGCCAGATGATTTGATCTGTGCAGAAAAAGCAAACATCCTACATCGAATCAAGGGGC
This sequence comes from uncultured Bacteroidota bacterium, assembly GCA_903879775.1. Taxonomy (GTDB): domain Bacteria; phylum Bacteroidota; class Bacteroidia; order NS11-12g; family UBA955; genus VMCP01. The sequence goes on along the minus strand of CAIRMY010000262.1, from coordinate 10,825 downwards.
GTGGAAACTCAACCATTTATCATGGTTATAACATTGACTATCACCGTTGCCATTGGCTTTTAAATCCTAAGAAAAACGCATTTTTGAGTGGTTCTGTTTTATTTCAATTTACGGTTCTTAAATCAATTGATTCATTGGGTTTCGATTTGTCTTCGGGCATTCAAATTTTAGCCATCAAGAGAGGCGCAGATACGCTTAAGTACACCCGTTCGGGTGATGCAGTCTATGTTTATATCAAGAATCAATGGCAAATCAATACAACCGATTCTTTTGAAGTGTTCTATCAAGGGAATCCTGCCAATGGTGCTGGATTTGGTTCATTTGTGTACGACAATCACAAAACTGGTCCTGTCATTCATACCCTGAGTCAACCTTATGGAGCTTTGTTTTGGTGGCCTTGTAAACAAACCTTACACGATAAAATTGATTCAATTGATATTTTCATCCATACCGATAAAACATTAAAAGCAGGGTCTAATGGCCTTTTGGTTGAAACTTTACAGGAAGGCGATACCAATCATATTTACCATTGGAAACATCGATACCCGATTGTTACCTACTTGGTTGCAATGGCGGTGACCAATTACGATGAATTTACCCAATACGCTCATTTTGTTGGTAGAACAGATTCTATGCCGGTTCTAAACTACGTTTTCCCTCAGTTTAAAAATACGGCGATGGAAGAAACAAAGCCCATTTTGCCCATGTTGCGTTTGTTCGATAGTTTGTTTACGAGATATCCATTTATCAACGAAAAATATGGCCATGCGCAGTTCACCTGGGGTGGCGGTATGGAACATCAAACCATGAGTTTTATGGTGAATTTTTCCTTTGATTTAATGGCACACGAATTGGCACACATGTGGTTTGGCGACATGGTGACTTGCGGGACCTGGCAAGATTTATGGCTCAATGAGGGATTTGCAACCTATCTAACATGTTTGTGCTTCGAATATTTAAAGTCACCAGATGAATTTCGGTACCGTTTAAAGGGAATGAGAAACGATATTTGCGCTGACCCAAATGGCAGTGTTTGTCCTTCAGATACCTCAAAAGTAAATGTGCTATTCAACGGTCGCTTAACCTACAACAAAGGTGCTTGGGTGTTACACATGCTGAGGAATAAAATTGGCGACGATGCTTTCTTTAAAGCGTGTAGAAATTATTTAGGCGGTTCTAATTTGTATGGTTTTGGATATACTTCTGAACTTCAAAAAGAAATGGAATTGGCATCGGGACAAAATTTATCGGTGTTTTTTCAGCAATGGTTTTTTGGTGAAGGATTTCCTTATTTAAAGATCAATTGGAAGCAACTTGGCAGCAAGGTTAAACTTTCAATTGAACAAACACCATCTAATTCTGAAGTTCCTTTCTGGCATATCAATGTTCCAATTGAATTTAGAAATAAAACAAGGAAGTTGCTATTGAATTTTGAGCCGCAACAACTGGTTGCCAATTATGAGTTTGACCTCGATTTTTCTGCAGATACTGCAATATTTGACCCAAATGTGACTGTCCTTTCAAAGGCCTCTGTTGGCGGTGTGAACTTAGATAAAATCCAACAGGATGAGATTGTGATCCTTCCGAATCCTGGTTCACAGGTTTTTCAGGTTGTTTCGCGGAATCCGTCCCTCAAAATGATAGAAATTTTTAATGTATTGGGTGAGAAAATGGGAACGATTGATTTAGGAATTTCCGCATCAAAATCTCTGTATGTTGATGCCTCTAAATGGAGTGCTGGCACTTATTTTATTAGGATAAACACTGAAAATTTCGTATATTCGAAGAAATGGTTAAAACAATGAAAACATCACTTTTAGTTTCTTTTGCTGCAATTTTACTATTCACTTCTTGTGAACCCGAGAAAGAAAATCCTACTCCGGTAGATAATTCAAACGGAATTACATTGAAGTTTGTTGGTCAAATTGGCGGTACAGATATTTCTAAGATATCTGGTGTAAGTCATTTTAGCAAATCTGAAGGTGAACGTTTCAAGGTTTCAAATTGGGCCATGATTTTATCTCATGTGGCTTTGATTAAAAGCAATGGAGATACGTTGCAACTTGGCGATGGCTATCAGTATGTGAATTATTTAGACGAAAGCAAAAATGGAAGAACCGTGAGAAACATACCAACTGGTCGTTATAAAGGAATTTCCTTCATGTTGGGATTAGATCCAGGCGTAAACCACGATGACCCAGCTAAATGGCCCGCAAATCATCCGTTGAATGGATTCACAACAGGTTTGCATTGGGGATGGTCTAGTGGTTATATTTTTCACGCGATTGATGGAAATTATATCAAGGATTCAGTGAGTAGCATGATCAACGGCTTTAGTTTCCATACGGCAACAGATAAATATCCCAAACAATTAACATTGAACTTTGAGTTTGACATAGACAATACCCTAAAAACTGCATATATCATAAGCAATGCTGAAGATATTTTTGCTAAACCAAATTCAATTAAGTTGGCAAATGGTTCCGTAAGCCACTCAGAAGGTGCAGCTGAAATAGTGTTGATGGATAAATTGGTTCAAAACATTGTTGCCGCTTTTATGTTTAACAAGGTAGAATAAATTTATTTCTTTGAAGTTTTCAATCAATCATCAGCAGATTCAGGTATTTGCCAAAGCTAATTGGCTTTTTGTTGTATTGATTTTAGTTACATTTACTTCTTGTAGAAAAGAAGACGATGCTTCAAAAAATAGCACTTCAACTTATGTGCCAACCCCGATTTTAGCATCTGATGTATTTCCTAGGGAATTTGGAATTCCTGCCTTGCCTTCCGACAATCCTTTAACTGTAGAAGGTGTTTATTTGGGAAGAATGCTGTTTTTCGATCCAGTTTTATCTTACGATAGCTCAATAAGTTGCGGATCTTGCCATAAACAAGAATTTGCTTTTAGCGATCCGGTTCCAGTTTCTTCTGGTGCATTTGGGCTTAAAACACACAGAAATACGCCATCGCTCTTCAACATGGCTTACAGTAAAAAATTCTTTTGGGATCTTAGAGTCAATAATTTACGCGATCTGGTCTTCGAACCAATCCAAGCGCATAATGAAATGGCAATGACATTGCCTAGGCTAGAGGGCAAGCTTAAGAATATTGCCCGTTATAAGGAATATTTTAACAAAGCTTTTGGACATGCTCCAAATGTTGTTGATATGTCTAAGGCGTTGGAGCAATTTATGTTAACCATGGTTAGTTATCAATCGCGCTTCAATCGGTTTTTTCCGGGCGACAGTATCCAGCTACTTTCGAGTTCTGAGCTGCGAGGTGCATTCTTGTTTAATGGCTTGGTAAATTTTAATAATGGAGTTACAAATGGTGCCGATTGTTTCCATTGCCACGGTGGTGAATTGGCGCAACAACAAAATTTGAATATGGGCGGTTTTGCTAACAATGGTTTGGATGTTGTTCATACCGATAAAGGGTTAGCGGCTATTGATAACAAATCTACCAGCCTTGGTGTTTTCAAAACCCCGTCATTGTTAAATATTGAGAAGTCTGCTCCTTACATGCACGATGGGCGTTTCAAAACTTTAGATGAAGTCATTGACCACTATAGTGACAATGTCAATTTCAATTCCCCTAATTTGCATCCTTTGATGGATCATGGTGGAATCCACTTGAACTTATCTGCACAACAGAAAGCCGATTTGAAAGCTTATTTACTGTCGATGACCGACAATAAATTCCTTACAAATCCTGCTTATAGCAATCCGTTTAAAAAGTAATTTTTAAGTGTTAATATCCTAAAACAGGACTTAACCAACGCTCAATTTCTTTCACTGTCATTCCTTTGCGTTCAGCGTAGTTTTCAACTTGGTCTTTTCCAAGTTTACCAACCGCAAAGTACTTCGATTCTTCATTTGCAAAATAAAATCCACTTACGCTGGCTGCTGGCATCATGGCCATGCTTTCAGTGAGGGATATTTGAATTGGGAAATGAGCAGATATCAAATTGAACAAGGTTGATTTTTCAGTGTGATCCGGACAAGCTGGGTAGCCTGGCGCAGGCCTAATTCCTTGATAATTCTCACGAATTAGATCGTCATTTGAGAGCGACTCTGTTTTTGCATAACCCCAATATTCCTGTCTGATTTTGGCATGTAAATATTCAGCCAAACTTTCAGCCAATCTATCTGCCATGGCTTTTGCCATGATGCTATTATAATCGTCGAGATTTGCTTCAAAAGCTTTTACAATCGGTTCTAAGTTAAGACCGGCAGTCACCGCAAATCCACCCATGTAATCAGTTTCACTTGGCGATAAGAAATCGGAAAGTGACAAATTAGGTACACCCGCCGACATTTTACGTTGCTGCCTCAAGAAATGGAATTTCGCAATAGATTCAGTTTGTTCTGGGTTCAACACTTCAACATCGTCGTTGTTGCGTTTCACAGGTAAAATAAAATAAGTTGCTTCGCATTTTATGGTACCGTCCTTTTCCCAATCGTTCAGCATTTCATTTGCATCATGGAACAATTTGATTGCTTCATCGCCTACCACAGAATCGGTTAAAATATCTGGATATCGACCGGCCAATTCCCAAGTTTGGAAAAATGGTGTCCAATCAATTGTTTTTCTTAATGTTGCAACGTCAATATCTGTCAATTGAAAAAATCCAATTTGGTTTGGTTTCACAACAACCCCATTGTGAGGAAGTTGATTTTTCAAGGCTTCAGAATACGGTAGGATATCTTTAATCAACTGACGTTTTGCATGATTTTCAGCCAATTCGGTATATTCCTGACGTAATTTATCAGAGAAAATATGATAGGTATCAGGACTTAGCAATTGACCGGCAACAGGGACTGATCTACTTGCATCGAGAACGTGAATGACAGGATATTGCGTTTGCGGAGCGATTTTTACCGCGGTGTGAACCCTAGAGGTGGTTGCTCCACCAATGAGCAATGGTTGTGTCATTCCCAAACGTTTCATTTCGGAAGCCACGTGCACCATTTCATCTAAACTTGGTGTAATTAAACCACTCAAACCAATGATATCGGCACCCCATTCTTTGGCACGCGCTAAAATTTTATCGGCTGGTACCATCACTCCCATGTCTTCAATATCGTAATTGTTACATGCAAGCACAACCCCAACAATGTTCTTTCCAATGTCGTGAACGTCACCTTTTACAGTGGCGAGCAAAATTTTACCTTGCGCCCTGGCATTCGGATTGTTCAGTTTTTGAGCTTCAAGGAAGGGCTGCAAATATGCCACAGACTTTTTCATCACACGGGCCGATTTCACCACTTGGGGTAAAAACATTTTCCCTGCGCCAAATAAATCTCCCACATAATTCATCCCTGCCATCAATGGACCTTCAATGACTCCCAAAGGGTCATTTAAAAGATCTAAAGCTTCTTGTGTGTCTTGGTCAATAAATTCAGTGATTCCTTTAACCAAGCTATGTTTCAATCGTTCTTCAACAGAATGACTGCGCCATTCTTGTTCTTCAACTTTTTCAACTTTTTTACCTTTAACCGTTTCTGCAAAATTCACCAAACGTTCAGTGCTATCGTCTCTTCTGTTCAGCAATACATCTTCAACGCGTTCAAGAAGATCTTTTGGAATTTCTTCATACACCTCAATCATTCCAGCATTCACAATGCCCATATCCAAACCAGCTTTGATGGCATGATAAAGGAACGCAGAATGCATGGCTTCTCTTACAGGATCATTCCCTCTAAAAGAAAAAGAAATGTTAGAAATACCACCGCTAACTTTCGCACCAGGAAGATTTTCTTTGATCCAACGGGTTGCATTGATAAAGTCAACTGCATAATTGTTATGTTCATCAATACCAGTTGCAACCGTTAAAATATTCGGGTCGAAAATGATATCGTTTTGATTAAAATTGGCTTGATTTACCAATAAATCATAGCTGCGTTTACACACCGAAATTTTGCGTTCAAATGAGTCGGCTTGTCCGGTTTCATCGAAAGCCATCACCACAACGGCAGCACCATATCGTTTCACCAACTTGGCTTTTTTCAGAAATGCTTCTTCACCATCTTTGAGGGATATTGAATTGACAATTCCTTTTCCCTGCAAGCATTTAAGTCCCGCTACAATCACATCCCACTTGCTACTATCAATCATAATAGGCACACGAGAGATATCGGGTTCTGCTGCAACTAAATTCACGAATGTTGTCATGGCTTGTACGCCATCTAACATTCCTTCATCCATATTAATGTCAATAATTTGAGCGCCATTTTCAACTTGTTGACGCGCAATATCTAAACCCGCATTGTAATCGCCATTTAAAATGAGTTTGGCAAACTTTTTACTACCCGTAACATTGGTTCTTTCGCCAATATTTACAAAGTTAATGTCGGGAGTTAATGTAAATGGTTCAAGACCACTTAATCTTAGATATGGATGAATAACAGGTTTTGACACTTGATTTTAAAATAGGGCAGGCCATTTTGTAGGATTTGATTCATGCATCAATTGATACACAGAGGCAAATACTTCATCGGCACTTGGTTTAGAAAAATAGTCACCATCACTACCGTAAGCAGCTCTATGCGCCTTAGCGGTAATTGTTAACGGTTTGCTATCTAAATATTTATAAGCTTCTTGATTTTCTAAAACTTGTTGCATCATGAATGCTGAAGCTCCGCCTGGAACATCTTCATCTAAGAAAACAACACGGTTCGTATTTTTCACACTTTCAACAATGCTGTGGTTGATATCGAATGGCAACAATGTTTGCACGTCAATTAATTCAACGCGAATACCTACTTCGGCAAGCATATCGCAAGCGTCGGCGGCAATTCTACAGCAAGATCCATACGTCACCAAAGTTACATCTTCACCAAATCTTAGCACATCTGGTTTGCCAAAAGGAACGGTAAAGTCTGCAATATTGGTCGGCATTTTTTCTTTGATTCTGTATCCGTTCAAACATTCAACAACCAAAGCTGGTTCATCTGAACGCAACAAGGTATTGTACATGCCGGCGGCTTGTGTCATGTTGCGTGGAACACAAACATGCATGCCTCTTATCGAATTGATAATCATTCCCATGGGGGATCCACTATGCCAAATTCCTTCCAAACGATGACCGCGAGTACGCACAATCACCGGAGATTTTTGACCACCTTTGGTTCTATATTGCAAGGTTGCCAAATCGTCACTCATTGGTTCTAACGCATACAACAGGTAATCTAAATATTGAATTTCGGCAATCGGTCTAAGTCCGCGCATTGCAGCACCAATTCCTTCACCCAAAATACTCCATTCTCTAATTCCTTTATCTGTTACACGGAGTTCACCAAATTTTTCTTGAAGTCCAGAGAAACCTTGGTTCACATCACCAATTTTACCAACGTCTTCACCGAAGGCAAAAATGCGTGGATCTCTGTCCATATTGGCTTCAAAACAAGCCCTCACAACTTGGTAACCGTCAACAACTTCATCGTTAAACTGTGCAGGCACTTCGGTTACATTCAACACATTTGAGCTACTTTCACTGGTTAAGTGAGAGCTGTAACGGGCGCCGTTGAGTTCATTAAATTGAACCAAATAGTCTAACAATGGTTTACGCAAATCGGCACTAAATTTTACCGTTTCACGCAAACATTTATGCAAAGCATTTCCAATATCTTTACGAATTGGATCTTTAATTTCTTGAATATTTTTTGCAGATTCTGCAACTATTGGAGCAGACAAGCCTGCGGCAATGGCATGATTTAACACAGCAACAAATTCAGCAACTTCTGATTTAATAGAGGAAGCAAAATCGGTCCATGCTGCCTTTTGAGACAATCTTACAGCTTCTGTTGCGTTTTTTTCGAGTTCGTCGAGACTTGCTTCAGTGCTAAAACCACTTTCAACAATCCATTTGCGCATTTGAGCAATGCAATCGAAATCGATTTCCCATTGCAAACGTTCTTTGGTTTTGTAACGCTCATGCGATCCGCTGGTTGAATGTCCTTGCGGCTGAGTCACCTCAGTTACATGCACAAGTACAGGGGTATGTTTTTCGCGACAAACGTCGGCGGCTTGTTTATAGGTATTGCAAAGTTCGGCGTAATTCCAACCTCTAGCAGTGAAAATTTCCATTCCCACACCGTTGTTATCGGTTTTAAAACCGTTTAAAATGGCAGAAATATTTTCTTTTGCAGTTTGGTATTTTGCGGGTACTGAAATTCCATAGCCATCATCCCAAACGCTCATAAGCATTGGCACTTGCATTACATTTGCAGCATTAATCACTTCCCAGAAAATTCCCTCAGAAGTAGACGCATTGCCAATGGTTCCAAAGGCAATTTCATTTCCTTTGTTGGAAAAATTGGTATACTGATGCAAATCTTTGTTTTCACGATACAACTTAGAGGCAACCGCAAGTCCCAACAAACGAGGCATTTGGCCAGCAGTTGGCGAAATATCGGCACTCACATTGAAACGATCATTTTGGCTCAACCAATTTCCTTGCTCGTCGAGCAAACGGGTTGCAAAATGGCCATTCATGCTACGGCCACCACTTGCAGGTTCTTTTTCTACAGAAGGATCGGCGTAAAGTTGGGCGAAGAATTTTTGAACGTCCGACAATCCCTTCGCAAACATAAATGTTTGGTCGCGGTAATAGCCACTTCTCCAATCGCCTTTTTCAAAAACTTTGGCCATCGCCAATTGGGCAACTTCTTTACCATCACCAAAGATTCCAAATTTAGCTTTTCCGGTTAAAACTTCTTTTCTACCTAAAAGTGAAGCCTGACGGCTTTCAAAGGCAATGCGATAGTCGTCGAGAACTTGATCAATAAATGCTTCTTTGCTGAGTTCTTCTGGTTTTTTTAATACCTGTTGCATTGGTGCAAAGATACGCAAAATTCTATCTCCATTTATTGGATTTTAAGCGATCTGTAAACACCGATAAATATGCTGTCAATGTTGACTTCATCTTGTTATATGTCAATCCATTGTGTTCTAATTTTGTAGGCTTTGGGTAATTTCTAATTTGCTTCTGAAATACCTTCACTTCGCCAAATTCATTCATGCCCATTGCAAACGGATATTGAATCATGTAGTACAATCCTTTGTCGTAGTGCATCGAATATCCCTCATAAGTGCTGTCAACCGCATTTCTACCCAAACCAGCATAGTTAATTTTGTTGCCCATAATGCCAGAAAGCGTTGGCAAAATATCGCATTGAGAGGTGGATTTAGAGATTTTTTGAGGGACATTTCCTGAATTGTAAACCAGGAAAGGAACTTCATATCGGCCCGAAGGACAGTAAAAATATTCCAAAACACCATGGCTCGTGTGATCACCGGTGATCACAAAAACTGTGTTTTTAAACCAACTTTTAGTGGCCGCATACGCAAAAAACTTTCGCAATGCAATGTCGGTGTAGCCAATGGATCTTTGTATTGTCTTCTCATGAAACGGCAGTGCCTTTTCGTATTTTTGAGGGATTTCGTAAGGGTGGTGCGACGACAATGTGAAAAGTGCATTGAAAAATGGCTTTCGCATGGTGTCTAAACAATCGGCAAAATAATGCAAATAAGGCTCGTCCCAAATGCCCCAATTTCCATCAAAATCTTTGTCTTTTGTTGGGTATTCGTCTATTCCAAAATAATGATCGATGCCTGTTTGTTTCAGAAACGATTGAAAACCCATTGTGCCGTTATTTGACCCGTGGAAAAACCCAGTGGAATATCCAAATTTACGATATTTTAAAAAGGCATTTTCAACTTTATTGGTGTTGTATGTCGACAGAATATAGGGCTCATCCATGAGGTTTGGAAGTCCTGCAAACATGGCGGGAACCATGTCAATGCTTTTGGTGCCATTTGCAAAACAATGGGTGAAATTGATGGAATGTTGCGAAAGCGAATCGAGGAATGGGGTATAAGGTGCTTGATTGAGGAATCCTGTATAGTCGCGGGCCAAGCTTTCAACAACCAGAATCACAATGTTTTTTTTGTTAGGACAAAGATTTTCTGTGGCGAGAGATGTAAGACCAATTTCCTTTTCTGCCATTTCAATATCTTTAGGAACGGGTTTGAAGAATTTCCCTTCTCGGTTCCAGGTGCTCAGAATGTTGAGTGGGGTGCTGTAAACGAGAGGACTGATATTGGCATCAACGAAGTTGCTGGCATCGATGCTTCTGAGGGGTCTTAATTGGGTTCCTCCTCTGGCTGCTAAAATCCAGATGGCAAAGGTGAGAGGAATGGCCAAAATACTGCGGAAAATGCGATTCTTTTTCCATAAATAAATTGCATTTCCGTTCACTGGCGTGAATTTATAGATGATGACAAAGGCGGTTGCTAGAGCCAGGAGTGACGGAATATTGTCGATCAAATAGGGCGCAATGTTATTGGCATCATCGCCGGCTAGGGAAAAGAAATCAAACCCACTTCTTTTTCCATTGATTTTTGAAAATCCGGTATCAATGCCATTGAGCGCGAGACAGATGGCATTGGGAATGAGGAATAAAACTCTGGTAACAATTTGATGATTTTGACTAAACGTAGGGAAAACAAATTGCCACAAAAAAAGTGGGGCAAGGAGGTAAGCAATAACAGGCAGATCGAAGTAAAAACCGTAGAGAAAAGCTTTGACAAATTCAAGGAAACCAACGTTTGGCATCCAAAATCGGTTTTCGATAAACCAAATAAACCTAGAAATAAATAGAATGAAAAGTGCAAATAAAATTTGCCTTACAATGTTGGATTTCCAAATCGTATTAAATGGGCCGAACACCTTCATTTACACAAAGGTAACGATATGTTAACTTAAAAGAAGGTCAGCGGGGGTAAATTTCTGACAAGTCAGATTCCTTTAGGCCAAAATCAG
>CAIRMY010000261.1 GCA_903879775.1 uncultured Bacteroidota bacterium | reverse complement strand
ATTCTAGAAGAAACATTGAGGATGAGTGAAAATAGGCCATTTGACGTTGCAATTTCAAATGTTTTCATTCCTAAATTGGTTCCTTTGTTTTATGAAAACCACCTAAGTAAAACCACGCAGTTTAGAGAGCTAAATTTACTATCGTTAATTTTAAGTGAAAGAAATACAATTAGTTCTAGGCCTCAAGAAATTTCTAAAGATGAAACCATAACGCTCGATGAAATCTTCAAAGAGTTTAACTCTGAAGAAACTCTAACTATTGACCCCGAAATTCTGAAAGAAATTTCACTCATCATTGGCAAAAATCTAGATGAAACGAGCCGTTGGATTTTACATGAACTTGCCCAATCAAATGCAAATAAATTAAATGAATTTGCACAAAAAATTCATGAAACTCACCAGGTTGAAGTTAAAATCAAAACTTACTATCAGTCTATCATTAACAATCCGAAATTAAGTTCTACGATACAAGATTTAATTTCTCCAATTATCATCAATTTAAAGGAAACCAAAAAATCAGATTCTAAAATTAAAAGCGAAATTGACAATGGCACCAGATTTGTCACAACACTTTGTGGTTTAATGATGTTATCTCCATTTTTAGCGACTTTGTTTAGGAGGATGGGCTTGTTAGAGAAAAATGAATTTGTAAGTGAAAAAGAACAACTTAAAGCTTATAAAGTGCTCATGACCATTCCTAAAATAGATGAAGAGCAGGTCTATGAATATCAAGACTTAATACCAAGAATTATTACAGGAATTGCACCAGAAGATACAATAAATTATGTACCAGAATTAACAGAAGAAGAACTCACAGAGATTAGAAATTTTTTAGGCGCAGTTATTTCTCAGTGGCCGGTTATGGCGAATGCAACTGTAAGAGGGTTTATTGAATCATTTTTAGTGAGGGACGGGAAAGTTTGGAAAGAAGGAAGCCTTTGGAAAATAGAAGTGAATGGGCATGGTGCAGATATCATTCTTCAAACATTGACGTGGGGATTTTCAACCATGAAATTTCCATGGACGCCATATATGATAGAAACAAATTGGTTATCGCCTTAAGATTTATTTGGCAAAACGGCTTCAGAAGTTTCTTTTTTCCATAAATTTTTGCCCCTAGCCTTTTCTCTGTCTTCAATAGAACCTTTAAAATCTCCAAACTTAGCCTTTAATTTAGATCTTAACATGTAGGCTTCAGAATAGTTTGGACGCAATGCAATCGCATCAGTTAACTCAACAACAGCAGTTGCACTATCGCCGAGCGACATTAAATTGCTGGCCAAATAATAATGGTACTCTGGAATAGAGTCGGCAATCTTAGCTACCTGAAGATAAATTTCATTTGCCTTATCAAATCTCTCCATCCCATCGAAAGCTCTGGCTCTATTCAAAATTAAACCAATATTATTTGGCTGTTGCTGCAATCCTTTCTCAGCAAATGAAGCCGCCATTGCACTTTCATCGATGTATAAATAATATTCTGAATAGACAGCAAAAACCTGAGGATTGTCGTTTGAATAATTCCTTGCATAATCTAAATTAATTTTACAAGAATCTGTGTTGTCTAAAATCAAATAGTTTTTAGATTTAATGAGATAGGCCTCCCAACGAGTTTGATTTTTATGTAAAATTTTATTGCAATCAACAATGCTTGCGCGATAATTTTCCATTTCAAATAGTGCACTGGCACGACTTAATAAAACAATTTGGTTGGTATCATTTTTTTGAACACATTGGTTCAGGAATTTCAATCCTTTTTCAAATTCTTTTTTACGCACATAAAGCATTCCAAGTTCCAACCATGCATCGTATTCAGCTTCTTTATCAACTTGCGCAGACTGGAAATCGAATTCTGCAGATTTTAAATCAGATTGAAAAAAATATGATTTCCCTCTGTATAAATATGCTTTGCCATACATTGGATCAACTTCAATTGCCCGCGAAAACAGTTCAATCGCTTGAGGGTAAATTTTTTGTTGATATAAAACAATCCCTTTATTAAAATAGGCTTCTTTACAATTAGGATAAAGTGTAATTATTTTATCATAAATTTTAATAGCTTCTTCGGTTTTGCCTTTTTGGAAAAGGATAGAAGCCATGTTTAGCAAATTCTCTTCACTGCCTTGCCCACAACCAAGGAGCATCATGCTTAAAAATAAAGAGCCAAAAATGCGATATATTGATTTCATTGATTTTTTTTTGTGGGATAATTGTGGATATCTATGTATTGTTCGAAATTTCTCTTAACTTCGCACGAATATGCAACAAATAAAGAATAAAATTCCATTTGGAAGGATAATTTTTATAAAAGTCCTGATACTGTCCAGTATTTTATACTTAGGCATGTCGGTTGCGTATGGACAAGACAAACCCACCCCACCACCTTCAAAGCTAGAAGAGGGAAAAGGTAAGGCGGGAAAATTGAAGGCGTTTATCAAAGATTCAATTCCTACATACACAGATGAGTTTGGCAATTACCTGAAATCATTTTTAGATTACCAGAATCGTTTAGATTATTTAGATGGTGTAAACAATATAAAACCAAAAAGAAAACCTTCAAATAAAGCCCAAAGAATTATCGATTTAGAAAGTCAGATTGCAAAACCTTCGATGACCGATAAAGAATGGACTGGCAGAGAAATTACTCCTTACAATGAATCAAAAAGGAGAAAATCTATGTCAAAAGAGGTTTATGGTTTTCATGGATTTTGGGAGGGTAATAAATTTGAAAAGTATGATTTTAATGCTTTAAGCAGGGTTGGTTATATTGGTTACGATATTAACCCGAAAAATGGTGGCTACACCAGTATTCACAATTGGAAAACAACAAACTTACATAAAAGAGCCGCTCAATATGATGTTGATGTTGATTTGGTTGCCAATTTAAGGGGTTCTAAAAACATTCACGACTTTTTATTTCAAGCAGGCAGTGAGAAAGTATGGAATGCATTTGCAGACTCAATCATTCACCTTTTAAATGCACAAAATGCAGATGGATTGGTTTTGGATTTTTATCAATTAGCACCAGCAGACAATGCTCGTTTTATTGAATTCTTGAGGGTTGTCAAATATAGATTGAATGAAGCCTCTGCTCGTTTTGAACTGTCGCTAGCACTACCACCAATTGATTATGACAAAGCGTACCACTTAAAAGAGGGATATAATTTAATTGACCGTTTTTTAATATATGCATTTGACTAT
>CAIRMY010000260.1 GCA_903879775.1 uncultured Bacteroidota bacterium | reverse complement strand
TTAGATTGACATGCGTTAATTGAATTTTATCAGACAATTTTTCGTTGTATTCAACTGCAAAACCATGGTTTTGACTGGTAATTTCACTTCTACCAGAAATGAGATTTTTCACAGGATGGTTGCAACCACGATGACCGTGATGCATTTTGTATGTTTTTAAACCACTCGCTAAGCTCAACAATTGATGACCTAAACAAATTCCAAAAGTTGGAATAGATTTTTCAACCACACCTTGAACTGTTTTAATGGCATAATCCATTGCCGCTGGATCACCAGGTCCGTTAGAAATCATGAAACCATCGGGGTTCCAAGATAAAATATCTTCAGCTGTTGCATTGTACGGGAAAATCCCCAAGAAGCAACCTCTTTCAATTAAGCAACGCGCGATGTTCTTTTTACTTCCAAAATCGATCAATGCAACTTTAAAGTTGCTATTGGGATCTCCATCGGTATAAAATTCATTGGTGCTCACTTCTGATGCCAATTCGAGACCGTCCATGCTAGGCACTTCCATAAGTTGTTTCAACAGCGTTTCAACGTCATGAATTTCGCTAGAGATAATTGCATTTTGGGTTCCGGCTTCACGCAGATGCGCAACAAGCATTCTTGTATCGATGTCGGAAATTCCAACCAAATTGTTTTGGGTCAAATATCCGTCTAAACTATCAGAACCCAGGGCTCTTGAATAGTTGGGCGAAAACTTTTTGCAAACCAATCCAGAAATTTTAATGGACTCGCTTTCAACGTCCGATTCTTTAACACCGTAATTACCGATGTGGTCTGTTGTCATTACCAAAATTTGTCCGAAATAAGAAGGGTCGGTAAACACCTCTTGATAACCTGTCATTCCAGTATTGAAGCAGATTTCTCCGCTTGTTGTTCCGATCTTGCCAATGGCATTTCCCTCGAAAAAAGTACCATCTTGCAGTACTAGTAAGGCTTTAGTTAATTGTGAACTCACTTCAAGGGTTCAAATCTCACATATTCGGATGAAAGTTCCAAAGCATGTTAGTAAATAGTGAACTCTTTTTGAAAGAAAACAAACCAAATTTAATTCTTGGTTATTTTTGCGCATTGTCTAAATTCTTTGATGGGAACATCAACGAATAGACAATACTCATTGCCAGAATGCCAATGATTACAATTAAATTATGCAGATGTGTGAATCCAATTTCATGGAAATACTTTTCCAATAGCATTTTACCACCAATGTAAATAAGAATAATCGACAATCCATATTTCAAAGCGTAGAATTTATCCATGCCATGTCCCAATAAGAAAAATAAACTCCTTAATCCAAGTATTGCAAAAATATTCGAAAAGAACACTAAATAAGGATCCGTTGTCACACCAAAAACTGCAGGCACACTATCTACAGCAAAAACCACATCTGTAAATTCGATCACCAGAAGCACCAAAAACAGAGGTGTAACTTGTAATTTCTGATTCTGACGCGTAAAAAACGAATCTGGATTTTCGGGTTTTTCTTCTACACTAAAGATTTTATTTCCCAATTTGATCATAAAATGTTGATTTGGGTCGAATTCATCTTCCTTTTTCTCAAACAATAAATTAAATCCAGAATACACCAAAAGCACTCCAAAAACATAGAGTACCCAACTAAACTGACTGATGGCAACACTCCCTATCAAAACAAAAAGGAATCTCAAAATCATTGCACCCAATACACCCCAAAGCAAAATCCGTTTTTCATTTTCTTTAGAAATTTTATAGGTTGCAAAAATGAGCAACATCACAAATAGATTGTCTACGCTCAAAGCATATTCTAATATATATCCTGAAAAATAGGCGGTGGTGGTTGCAATTCTAAAATTATGTAATGACTCTTCAAAATTCGAACTGATCTCGAAATGTGTTCCAAAATCGGTTGAGTATTTCTGCAAACCCTCAATATTGGTGATGGAATAAATTTTATAATGAAAGAAATAAACCGCTAAAACACTCAATAAACCTAATGTAAACCAAATCAATGTTCTCTTGATGCTTTGTTTCATTGTTAACTTCTGGGTATTGCCTTTAGAAAATAAACCGAGATCCAAAATCAAGGAAGAAAAGACAACAACAATAAAAACAAGAATAATGATAAATTTAGCAGACATAAATAAATGCAAAAATACGACAATATAATTGTGAATCGTAACCTCTGCAACGTAGATTTGTATAATTAACTATGAAACATTTGCATAAATCACGATTTGTTGTCCTTTTAGTAGTGGCAATAACATTAAGCTTATCGATAGTGTCGTTTAGACCCGATGAAGGAATGTTTCCTCTCAATTATCTCAATATCACAGAATTAAAAAATGCTGGATTGAAACTTGAAGGGAAAGATATTTTTAGTCCCGGTGAAGTTTCATTGACCGATGCGCTCGTTAAGGTGGGTGGATGCACGGGTTCATTTATTTCTGATGAGGGATTGATCATTACAAATCATCATTGCGTGTACGGTGATGTTGCCAACTTAAGCAATTCTGATCACAACTATTTGGAAAATGGATTTGTAGCCAAAACCAAAGCCGATGAATTGTCAATTGGAATGCCATGTAAAATTACTCAAAGCTATGAAGATGTAACCGATAAAGTTTTGGCTGGCGTGAGCACCGATACTGATCCTGCAGTTAGGGTAAAAACCATTGCTACAAATATTTCAAAAATTGTTGAAGCTGAACGTAAATTATTTCCTGAACTTTCAATTGAAATTTCAGAAATGTTTGTAGGTAAGAGCTATACCCTATTCCGTTACATTTTCATTCAAGATGTGCGTTTGGTTTTGGCACCGCCTTTGACCATAGGTCAATTTGGTGGCGACAGAGACAACTGGGAATGGCCACGTCACAATGGCGATTTTTCATTGGTTAGAGCCTACGTTGGAAAAGATGGCAAACCTGCCAAATATTCAAAAGACAATGTCCCTTATAAGCCAAAAAATAAATTAAAAATCAACCCAAATGGAACGCAAGAAGGTGATTTTGTTTTCATTATGGGTTACCCTGGACGCACTTTCAGACATGAAAGTGGAGCTTACATGAAGTTTCAAAAAGAACATCAGTTGCCAATTATTCAAGAATGGTATAAAACATATATCGATCACATGAAGAATTTTTCAAAGGGGAATGTGAATATGGGACTTGCTTTCGCTGGGGAAATTCAGAGTTTGGAAAACGTAGAGAAAAACTACAGAGGTAAAATTCAAGGATTGAGAAGAACCGACATTGTTGATAGACGTTTGCAAGAAGATCAACTGATTCAAAATGCTTTCGAAGCTGGAACTGCTAGAGACAAACAGGCTAAAGCTGTCATCAACCAAATCAATGATATTTGGAAAATGAAATCTGCGACATCTAAAGTTCGTTACTTATTGAATAACTTTATGTTAAATCAAAGTAGTGTGGCGTACTTGGCAGAAATCATGAACCAGACTTCGAATGCTGTGACTACAGAAAATCTAAAAGGGAAACCAAATCCTTCTACTTTAGAAATCATTTTGGCTACATTCAACAAGCAAAAATCAAAAGATTTCGCAATCATTTCTCCAGACATGGAAAAAGAAGTTTTCATTCAATTGGTCGACAGAAGCTATCGTGAAATTGCTTTATATTCACCAAATACAATTTTAAAATATGGCGATAAAAACGGATTAAACCCTAAATGTATTCGCAAAATCCGTAACAGTATTTTATTTGATACGTTAAAAATATCCGCCGCTTTGAAGAAAAATGGCATTAAGTTCTTTAATCACAAAGATATGGTGACAGACAT
>CAIRMY010000259.1 GCA_903879775.1 uncultured Bacteroidota bacterium | reverse complement strand
GGTATCGCCTAGGCACGCATGAATCGTTTGGGTATCTTTTGAAGATTTTAAGACATTGAAATACAGATCTTTAAACAAACCAAGATTGGTTTTATTCTTCATAATTCGGAGTTTGTAGGTATGTCCTTCGGTAGGATTTGCCAAAGTATCGGTTGCGTTACCGAGTTTGTTGACAGCTCTAACAACTTGATTGACAGTGGTATCTGTCCACTCAAATGAATACACCGATTCAGAGAGAGACTTTTTAAGTCCTGCCACAATGGGTTGCCAGCAGATGTTATTGGTAGAATCGAGCACCGAAACCATGCTGCTATCGACACAAGAAAACGGACTTTGCACAGACGCGAGAATGGAATCGCCGGTGGCATAAATCAAATTCCGTTGCGCATCATATTCAACATCAAACAAATAGCGATGCTTATAATTGTCAATTGTTAAAGTTTTTTGAAGTGTCAACATGGTGTCCTTCAAATGATAACAATAAATTTTAGAGCTGTCACCGGCAACAAAAATATTGTTACAGGGGTCGATGGCAACGCCGTTTGAAAGTTTATATATTTTATTTTGGAGAGTGTCTTGACATATTTTTTTACCATTTGATGTTTTATAAATTTTGATTGTATGTCCATCAAAATAAACCAAATTAGAATCATTTGAACTAAGTAAATTAGCGGTAATTGAAACAACATTAGGCGCGTCCATGACATACCCACCAAGAATTCTATACGGTGTGATAAAGAAAGAATCTGTTCTCCAAGCTTCTGAATAATCTGGTAAAAGTTTTTGAATTTGAATGTAATAATATCCAGCTCTGAAATAAAATACATTGTACAACGAGGTATTTGCGTTCAAACCAAAAATTACAGGTCCATTCACTGGTCCATTCAAAAATGGATTCGTTACTTTTACAACATTATGGTAGGTTGAACTTGAATCTTTGTTATAAACAAACAAACCTTTTAAAATCCCTGTATCATTTAGCCATCCTACGCCTAAAATTTTTGAGTTGACATTGCTGTAAAATGGCAAAACAGTGTTGTAAAAACCTATTTTTTTGTAATCATATTTAATTTCAGGTGCATAATTATTGAATGATCCATCGTTTTTAAGTTGAACAAAATCGACCAATTTTGTTTTATAACTGAACATTTTTACTTGATGAGAATGACATGAATATATGGATTGATTGGCTCTATCAACCGTAATTCCTGTGGGCATGTTGTTTTGGACGTATTTTGCAGTGGTGTCATAGCCTTTAAATATCCAAATAAGTGAACCAGATTTAGAATATTTCGCAATTTTAAAATAATTGTTGTAGCGCGGGTCGAAAGGATATTTAGAAGCTGAATCCCATGAGGGAATAGATTTAGCAATATATCCATCACCACCGTAAATGTACAAATTTCCGTCTAAATCGTGTTCAACGTCAACAATGGCATGCGGCTTTCCAACGTAAACACCATAGAGAATTGTGGTTTTTCTTACAAAAGGATCAATTAAATACGGCGGTTTTAATGTTGGATTCTGTAATTCAAATCCGAAGATATGTTCCTTTATTTTGCGAAATCTGCAACTGTTTTTTGGAATGGTTTTCGCGGTTTCTGCAAATAAAAGAGACAATTTGTCTTCCTTCCAGGTGGTTGAATCGATAGAGAATTCAATGTTGTTTGGATTGAATTTCAACGATTGTGAGCCGATGATTTCAAATTGAATGTCTTCAATTTTTGCGTTTTTATGAAGGTTGAAAGAATATTTGAGTTCTCCCTGAATTAGCTCATAAATGAGATCTGTGTTTGGGTATAAGTTTTTGAATATTAATTTCTTATATCCGTATTGTTTGCCTGATTTATTGCCACCTGTAAAGTAATAATTTGTTTTATTTTGAGGGACATTGACTGCTTGGGAATTGCAGTTGATCCATTGCTTTGTGAACGATTTTCCTGCTTCAAGCCAAACCAATTTATCTGAATAAATTTCAATGATATCATTGCCTTTGACCACCGAATACAAACAGTTTGTGGCAGCATTGTCGTTTCTAGGACTGCCTTCCAAAAACACCGTTTCGCCAAAGAGGTTTTCTTTTTTGTAAAACGGTTGCGCTTGCAGTGATATGTTGATCACCCAAAACAGAAGTAAGATATTGAATTTTAGTTTGTTGATATGAAAATATTAATGTTGCAATTTAATAAAAAATATCAATTAAATAATAATGTTGGCTTATTGGCTTATAAGTTTATAGGAT
>CAIRMY010000258.1 GCA_903879775.1 uncultured Bacteroidota bacterium | reverse complement strand
TCACCAACAAAGAAGAAAAAGGATTTTCGATGTGCTATTCTCACTGGTGTTGATTTTTTTATCTCCTTTACTGCTCATTTTAGGTTTGGCAAAACAATCAATTTTTGTGTTATATAAGAATTTGTTACAAGTCTTGTTCGGTTTTAAAACATGGGTGAGTTACAATGGTTCTAATACCGCCACTTTCTTGCCTAAATTGAAAAATGGTGTTTTTAAACCAAGCGGTAATTGGACGAATACAACTTTTGAAGGAAATGTAAACCATGTTTACGCAAAAGAATTTCGCGTTACAAAAGATATACAAACTATTTTGACAGCTGTTTTTTAATCTATGGCATTCTTTAATTTAAATAAAATTAATGCTTTTGAGCTAAAGAGAATGATTAAACTCATTCTCCTTTTGTTAGCATTGCTCATCAGTATTATCACTTTATTCTTATCTCAAAGATTGGTAGATAAAATTGCCGCGGAGGAAACGAAGAAAATGGAAATATGGGCTGATGCAGAACATATTTTATCTGATCCTGAAAGTGAAGGGGATTTAGGATTTCACCTTAAAATTATTCAATCAAATACCACAATTCCAGCAATTTTAGTGAGTGAAACGGGGAGGGTTGTTCAGCATATTAATATTCAAAAGGAAGGCTCAAAGAAGAAGATTTCTGATGCAACGCTTTTAGAGAAAATTGATGAATTTAAGACTGAAAATGAACCCATAGATATTCCCATTGATGAAAAAACACATTACAAAGTTTTTTATGGAAAAAGTTCCGTTTTAAAGCAATTGGAATATTATCCTTATGTGGTTTTGGCAATTGTTGCTTTGTTTATGTTGCTGAGTTATTTTGCATTTTCGTATTCAACAAGAAGCGAACAAAATCAAGTATGGGTTGGTTTGGCGAAAGAAACAGCGCATCAGTTGGGAACCCCAATTTCGAGTTTGATGGGTTGGGTTGAATGCTTGGAAATGGAAATCATTCCAGATAATGCCCCAGTTGAAATGCGTAAAGATATTGACCGACTAAAAATCATTACCGAACGCTTCTCGAAAATTGGTTCTGAACCAGTGCTCGAATTGGCAGAAATTAATGCTGTTTTAAGCGATTCTGTTTCTTATATGCAATCAAGGTCTGGAGTCAATGTTCATTTTAATTTGAAATTATTCCCGAACGATATATTTGTTAAATTGAACGTGAATTTGTTCAATTGGGTCGTTGAAAATTTGATTAAAAATAGCATAGACGCAATGGAAGGAAGTGGAAATATAGAAGTGAATGTCTTGTCTCGAAATGAAAAGTTGATAATCGATTTCTCGGATAATGGAAAAGGCATTGCAAGAAATCAAATGACAGATATTTTCAAGCCTGGATTTACAACAAAAAAGAGAGGTTGGGGTTTGGGTTTGTCATTGGCCAAAAGAATTATTGAAGATTATCATAAAGGACAAATATTTGTGAAAGAAAGCACTCCAAATGTGAAAACATCCTTTAGAATTATTTTAAACATTCAATCATAAACTCAATTATATTTGAACTATGTTACAACGCATTCAAACTTTATACCTGTTTTTAATTTTCACGATCGACACATTGTTGATCATTGCCAATCCCATTTATGCTGAATTTCAAATGAAGGATGGTTTAGATCCAACTTCAGTTT
>CAIRMY010000257.1 GCA_903879775.1 uncultured Bacteroidota bacterium | reverse complement strand
GATTATTGAAGGTGAAAAGAAAGAAAACGTGTTTACCGTTAAATATGGTAAGTTAAGTGAAGCACAATTCATATTTCAGTTAAATGATGGAACATTTACATCGCAGGTTCCAGTAAGTCAAGTTAGACCTACTAAGGTTAAATCTGAGTTGCGTAAAAAATACAAAATCAAAGTAAAGCACCTTAAAGATTAATAGGCAAAAGGATGGAGCGTTTAACGTCGAGATCGAAAGATGTTGTAAATAAAAAAATGAACTTTTGGGAGAGAATTTATCTTCCAGCAGTTTTGGGGGGTATGTGGATTACATTAAAACATTTTTTTAAGAAAAGTAATACCCTACAATATCCAGAAGTAAAACGACAAATGAGTCAAATTTACCGTGGTCAACATGTTCTTAAAAGAGATGAGCAGGGTAGAGAGCGTTGCACAGCGTGTGGTTTGTGTGCCGTTGCTTGTCCTGCAGAAGCCATCACCATGATTGCTTCTGAAAGAACCAAAGATCAGGAAACCTTGTACAGAGAAGAGAAATATGCATCTACTTATGAAATCAATATGTTGAGATGTATTTTTTGTGGATTGTGCGAAGATGCTTGTCCTAAAGAAGCTATTTTCTTAACTGATAGAATTGTTGATGCTAATTTTGGTCGTGATGAATTTATTTTTGGAAAAGACAAGTTGGTTGAGCCTGTAGATGCTAGAATTGACGTAAGTAAACGTCAAGTTTGGGATTATCAAAATTCATAAATATGCATATAACTAATTTGCCTTTGCCTTTTTTGATACTATCGTTTATCACAATTTTATGTGCATTGTACGTAGTAACAAGTAAGAATCCAGTACATAGTGTATTGGCATTAATTTTAACATTCTTTAGTATATCTGCGCATTATATTTTATTAAATGCTCAATTTTTAGCAATTGTAAATCTCATGGTTTATGCGGGTGCCATTATGGTATTATTTCTCTTTGTTTTAATGCTACTTAATCTCAGTAAAGATACCGAACCTGTTAAATCCAATTTATGGGGTGTTGCTGCAGCAATTTCCGCCGGATTATTGCTTGTGGTAATCACTGCCTCCTTACAAAAATCAGGAATTGCAGTGATGAAAGGCAATTCACCTGAAATTGGCTTGGTGAAAAACTTGGGTCGTGTATTAATGACTGAATATCTCGTCCCATTTGAGCTTTCAGGTATACTTTTCATAGCTGCCATGGTTGGTGCAGTATTGTTGGGTAAAAGAGATTCGGAAAAACAAGATTTATTACAACAAAACGACGTTCAAGAAAATGCTTAATATTTTTCAAAGTTTAGATATAAGTCATTATATATATTTGAGTTGTGTGCTCTTTTGTATTGGTTTATTTGGAGTGCTTTTTCGCAGAAATGCGATTGTATTGTTAATGTGTATTGAACTAATGTTAAATGCAGTTAACCTTTTATTCGCGGCATTTTCTGAATATATGGGCGACAAAGATGCAAATGGTCAAATGTTTGTATTCTTTATCATGGTAGTTGCTGCTGCTGAGGCAGCAGTTGGTTTGGCCATTTTGGTCATGGTTTATCGAAATACGCGAAAAACCGATGTGAGTTTCTTAGATAGTTTAAAAGATTAATGAATAGCATAGCTTTAATTTTAGGA
Organism: uncultured Bacteroidota bacterium; assembly: GCA_903879775.1. Taxonomy (GTDB): domain Bacteria; phylum Bacteroidota; class Bacteroidia; order NS11-12g; family UBA955; genus VMCP01. Next base: position 4,631 of record CAIRMY010000257.1, on the reverse strand, counting down.
TTGCCAATTGCTGGTTTTTTAATCAATGGTTTGTTTGGCAAATCATTGCCTAAATCTGTAGTTGGTTGGTTAGGTACTTTTGCAGTGCTTGCTTCATTTGTGATTGCATTGGGAGTTTTTAATGATTTAAGGTTAAATCCTGATTTTCAAAATGGATTGAACTTTAAATTATATACATTTCTAAATGTAGGTAATTTTCATGTTGACTTTGCGTTTTCATTAGATAGACTTTCTGTAATGATGACTCTCATTATTACAGGCATTGGGTCTCTAATTCATTTATATTCAATTGCATATATGCATGAAGATGAAGGTTTTTATAAGTTTTTCGCTTATTTGAATTTGTTTATTTTCAATATGTTAATTTTGGTATTGGGTTCAAACTTTATGATGCTTTTCTTTGGTTGGGAAGGCGTAGGTTTGTGTTCATACCTCCTCATTGGCTTTTGGTATAAAAATGCTGAATATGGAAAAGCTGCGCGTAAAGCATTTGTAATGAATAGAATTGGTGATTTAGGTTTGTTAATGGGCTTGTTTTTAATTTTCCATCAATACCAATCACTCGATTATAATATAGTTCTGCCAAAAATTGCTGACGGTTCAACCTCAGTTTATATGTTAACTGCCATCAGCATGTGTTTATTTGTTGGTGCAATGGGTAAAAGTGCTCAAATTCCATTGTATACTTGGTTGCCAGATGCAATGGCAGGTCCTACGCCTGTTTCTGCTTTAATTCACGCAGCAACAATGGTTACCGCCGGCGTGTATTTAATTGTGCGTTGCGAAGCTTTATTTTACTTATCTCCAATTACAAACAATGTGATAATGTGGGTGGGTTTAGCAACATCTTTATTAGCTGCATTTATTGGATTAAAACAGAACGATATAAAGAAAGTTTTGGCCTACAGTACTGTGAGTCAACTCGGATTAATGTTTGTAGCTATTGGTTGTGGCGCCTATACTGCCGCGATGTTCCATTTGGCAACACATGCATTCTTTAAGGCGTTGTTGTTCTTAGGTTCAGGAAGTGTAATACATGCCATGCATCATGAACAAGATATTCGCCAAATGGGTGGATTGAAGGCAAAAATGCCAATCACTTACATCACATTCTTAATTGGAACTTTGGCAATTACAGGATTTCCATTTTTATCAGGATTCTTCTCAAAAGATGAAATTTTGATCGCTGCATTTGAACACAATAAAATAGTTTACATTTTAGCTGTATTGAGTGCAACAGTGACAGGTTTATATATGTTTAGAATGTTCTTTACAACTTTCCACGGAACATATAGAAATCATCACCATTCTTTTGAAAAAGTACATGAATCACCTTGGCAAATGTCGGTTCCATTAATGGTTTTGGCTGTATTGTCAGTATTGGGCGGATTATTAAACCTGCCTAAATATTTGGGCGAAGGGGTTTCGCATAAATTAGCGCATTGGTTAGCTCCAATTTTACCCATGGCCGAAAATCATTCAGAAATTTCGCATTCAACTGAGTTTGCATTGTTAGGAGTTGCAGTTACAGTATTTATAATTGCTTTCTTATATACAAGATTTAAATATGTAAGTAGAAATGCAGTACCTGAATCAGACGAAAAAACACCATACTTAGGGAAGTTATTGGTCAATAAATTCTATGTTGATGAGATCTATGACACAATTATTGTGAAGCCACTAGAAATGTGTTCTCAAATTGTAGATTCATTTGTTGACTCTAAAATTATTGGTGGATTTGTTTCTGGAATTTCTTCAGTGTTGTTGAAAATTTCTAATTTGAATAAACGAATTCAAAACGGAAATATTGAGTATTATTTAACGTTCATGGTCATTGCCTTGGCGTTGTTTTTAGGCTTTAATTTATTATTCTAAGTGGAAATCATAATTTTACCTTTGTTTTTATCTGTCTTAGCTGCCGCTTTTGGGAGTAAAGTCAATAAAATAGTTTGGGGTGCGCTATCTGCATTAACATTAATCGCAATGATTTGGGTGAAATCAAATCTCAATATTCAAAATGATGGTGTATGGCACACAACTTTCGATATGCCTTGGTTTTCAAGTGGAATACATTTCACACTCGGAATTGACGGTTTTACGGGTTTAATGTTGTTGTTAACCAATATTTTATCTCCTATCATTATCTTTTCTATAAATAGAGACAAACAAAAATCTCTATTGCCTTTAATTTTATTCATGCAAGCTGCCCTGAATGGAGTTTTCATGGCCAAAGATGGTTTAATGTTCTATATCTTTTGGGAACTTGCTTTGATTCCAATTTATTTTATCTGTTTACTTTATTCATCTAAAGATGCATTTAAAACAACAATTAAATTTTTCATCTACACATTCATCGGTAGCTTAGCAATGTTAGCCTCTTTGATTTATTTGTATTTAAAAACAAAAAATCATTCATTTGCTTATGAAGAACTTCTTGCAGTTCAATTAAATCATATTGAGTCTATTTGGGTAGGTGCTGGATTTCTTTTTGCATTTGCTGTCAAAATTCCGATTTTTCCTTTTCATTCTTGGCAAGCAAATACATATACCCATGCTCCCGCTCAAGGATCAATGCTCCTTTCAGGTATCATGCTTAAAATGGGATTGTATGGTTTGCTTCGTTGGTACATGCCAATTGCGGCTGAAAGTATTTCTTTTTATCAACCAATTATTGTAACGCTTTCTGTGATAGGCATTATTTATGGTGCAGTAATTGCAATTAAGCAAAACGATTTAAAACGCTTAATCGCATTTTCTTCTTTGTCTCACGTTGGTTTAATTGCAGCCGGATTTTTTACCCTAACAGAAATTGGAATCCAAGGTGGAATTCTTCAAATGTTTGTGCATGGCATTAACGTTGTGGCTTTGTTTTATATTGTAGAGATTATTGAAACACATGCAGGGTCAAGAGAATTATCTGGTTTGGGAGGGTTGGCTAAATTCAATCGCCTATTCGCGGCTATATATTTAATTGTAGTGTTAGGCACAGCTGCAGTTCCATTCACAAATGGATTTCCAGGTGAATTCATGTTGCTAAAAGGTGTTTTTGATTACAATACAATATCAGGTGTGTTTGCAGGACTTACAATTATTTTATGTGCAGTGTATATGCTGAGAATGTATCAATTTTCAATGCTCGGTGAAAGTAAAACTTCCTTTAAAGAAATTGGGATTAAACAACTTTGGCCTCTTATAATTTTAGTTGCAATTATTCTTGTCATTGGAATTTCACCAATGTTAATTTTAGATAAGGTAAATCCTTCTGTTCAAAAAATCATGTTAGAAATTTCAAATTCGAAAGGAGTATTGTCGTGATCGGTATATTCGTAACTTTTATTGGAGCAATTTTAGTTCTATTCTTGGGGATTTCTAAACAAGAATCTTCTTCGAAAAATCTCTCGGCAAGTTTTTTGTTTTTGGCAGCTATTTTATCATTAATTGAAGCTTTAGGATTTGCTAATTTTAGTTCAATTGCAACCTGGGCTCCTAAAACAATGATTGATTTCTCTAAAGGCGAATTGATGTTTGTGAGTTTATTGGCGGCAGTAACATCTGCAATCATTGCGATATTTCCCGCTTCAAACCATAAAGGATCAGATAAGTTGGGCTTAATGATGTTGAGCTTAACGGGGGCATTCATGATGATAGGTGCAAATCACCTGGTAATGTTGTTTTTAGGCATTGAAGTGCTCTCTATTCCGTTGTATGTATTGGCTGGTAGTGATAAGTTAAACCTGAATAGCAATGAGGCGGCAATTAAATACTTCTTGATGGGTGCATTTTCAACAGCAATTTTCTTGTTAGGTTGCGCTTTTATTTATGGAGGGACAGCGACTTTGTCATTGAATGAAATTGAAATTAGAATGTCAATCGTTGGACATTTTGCAGAATTCCCATCTTTGGTAAAAGCAGGAGTGGTGCTAATGTCAACTGGATTGTTATTTAAAGTATCTGCATTTCCATTCCATTTTTGGGCTCCAGATGTTTATCAGGGCAGTCCAAATAAAATTACAACATTTATGGCCGTAGTTGTTAAAATTGCTGGATTTGTGGCATTCTCTAACTTCTTGCAAGCATTTAGTGCATTGGCAGCTTGGAGTAATAATTGGATCATCGCATTATCCGTTTTAACCATTATATTCGGAAACATCGCGGCTCTTTCTCAGAAGTCAGTAAAACGAACACTTGCTTATAGTAGCATTGCTCACGCAGGTTATTTATTGTTGTTTTTAATCACTCCAATGCAAGGTAATATGTGGGTATTGTTCGCATATTCAGTTGCTTACGCATTGAGCACAGTGGTTTTATTTTATTTTAACGATAAATATTCAACGAACGGAGAATTCGGATTTTCAATGTTCACTGGATTGTTCTATTCGAATAAGTCTGCTGCCATTTTAATGACAATAGCATTGTTTTCTATTGCTGGAATACCAATTACAGTTGGATTCACGGCAAAATATTATTTGTTTACCAGTGCTTTTGACGTTTCCCCAATTGCAGTTTGTATTGCTTTGTTAGGATCAGCGATAAGCATTGTATACTATTTTAAAGGATTCAAAAATATCTACGAGGTCGATACAAATATCAATCAAATTCATACCTCCAAAATTCATTGGATTGTGTACATG
>CAIRMY010000256.1 GCA_903879775.1 uncultured Bacteroidota bacterium | reverse complement strand
TATAATGTATCTTATGATGGATTATCGCTGTTACCGAACCCCACCAAAGGAAATATAATAATCGAATCACAAGTACTTATAAACTCCACCTTCTGCATTAGTGAGTTGAATGGTAGAATCTGTGTTCGTGGTGTTGTTCACGACTATAGTACATCGGTTTCGATTGAACACCTCCCTGCCGGCGTATATGTGCTGCAGTTCGACGGAAAACCCGAGTGGCGTAAAAAAATCATCAAACAATAAATTTATTTTATTGAAAACCAAGTAATTGAAGCAAATTTAACCTAGGTTGTAAACCACTTTTTAAAAAAGCTGTTTGGTTACTTGTAGCGTTAGTTTGATTTAGGTATTGAAGCGGGTTCCTTTTAAGGGCTCGCTTCAATTTTTTAGATTAGCCTCCAAGCTACGGCAAGGAAAATTCTGCGAGGTAAACGTGCAGACAAATTCAGAATCAACAATGCGAAATTCCCTTTAAAACGTTTGCAGTATTCGCGAAACGGCTCAAGGGCTTTTTGTAAATTTTCGCTCTGTGCATTGAGTTCGGTTAATAAATCGCGCAAGGTTTGTCGAATGCGTTGCATGCGTGCGTCGCTCAAAGGTCCACTTAAACGCATGAGTGCAAACGATAGCGGACGCAGTTGATTAATTCTGGTTGCGGTAGATGATGTGGGGTGAACCCGATACAAAATAAGATTTACATCCAATCCGTAAAAACGACAGCCTTTATCGAGCATGCGCACCCACAACAAATAATCTTCACAGTTCTGTACCTGGAGTTCTTCGTCGAAGCCTCCTGCTTTGTCAAAAGCCGCTTTTGTGCAAAGCACTGTTGAAGTAGGGACTTGATTTTGTTGGTAGAAGAGTTCAAGATCATTTCGGTCAAAAATCTTTTGAGTAATTTGAAACGTATGTTCTCGTAGGTTCAAATCATTATTCAGGCAAATAAACCCATCGCTAAACACCAGATCAACGCCCTGTTCCTCTAATGCAGCAATTTGCAGTTCAATCTTATTGGGCAGCCAAATATCGTCGCCATCCAAAAATGCAATGTATTTACCGCTTGCCGCCGCTACACCCTTATTGCGTGTTTTGCCCTGTTTGCTGTTGGATTGGCTAAGTACTTTTATGCGGGCATCGTTTTGAGCAAGTTGTTGGGCTACCGATAGCGTTGCATCTGTTGAGCCGTCGTTGACGATTATAATTTCGAAATGCGGATAAGTTTGCTGCTGAACGCTATTTACTGTTTCGGCGAGGTATGGAGCGCAGTTGTATGCGGGGATGATGATGCTAACCATCGACTTAACTTCCACCGAAGAGGAGTATGTTTTTATGGGCAAGGCGGATTTTATCCTCCATTTTATTTCTAAGGGAAGGACTCAATTTGCCTAAAATCTGAATAAACCACATTTTTAATGTTTGGGGATCTTTTATGGTCACGTTTTTAAAGGTTCCAGACAAATAATTTATGGGTTTATAGTAAAAATAGTCCTTACCAAAATATTCATAATAAAAGGCAAGTTTAAATGCACCAATAGAGGGCAATGGCTCTAGATTTTCTTTTAAAACAAAAGCCATGCATTCCTCATGGCTATTCGGTTCATAATTGCAACCCAAGCCTCGATGTCTTGCTGCGCCAAGCAAAATGGAAGGCTTATTCAAATAAGAAGATTCAATTCCAATGGTTGAGCCGAAGGTAATCGAAATGTCACAGGATTTGAGCAACAGGTAGGTGCTGATTTCGTCCTCCGCTTTAATTAGCGTGAAATTTTTTCCCACAAGTGAATAAAGCTCC
>CAIRMY010000255.1 GCA_903879775.1 uncultured Bacteroidota bacterium | reverse complement strand
GACAACCATTGCAGAAAGAAGCATTGAAAAAGCATTGGCTTTTGGAAATGATGCCGACGATATGCGTTCTCCTGGAAAAGCAATTGACCCTAGGGTTATGATTAACGATTTGAGTTCAGATGCAATTTCTTTGAGTGCTGGCAGAATTGAATTGTCTAAATCTTTGATGCCCGATTTGGTTAAAAAATATGGCAACAATAAAGAAAGTTACCAAGAATTGGTAAGCGCATTTAACATGCTTAGTGGCACTTATGCAAGTAATATTGAAATTGTTTCCCGCTATATTGGTGGGGTTTATGTTCAAAGAAGTTCTGCTGGTCAAGCCAATGCTCCGGTACCTATGCAGGCTGTACCTTACAAAGAACAAAAAAGAGCAATGGAAGTCATTGCCAAGTATGCATTTGCCCCAAATGCAATGGAATTCCCAGAGGAAATCGTAAATAAATTACAACAACAACGCAGAGGATTTGGATTTTTCGCAGCTGGTGAAGATCCAAAGTTGCATTCAAGAGTGCTTAGAATGCAGGGTACTGTTTTGGCTCATTTGTTAAGCAATTCAGTTTTGATGCGTTTAACAGACAGTAAATATTTGGGAAATACATATTCTGCAAATGAAATGATGAACGATTTAACCAAGTCTATTTTTGCTGAGGACTTAACAAAATCAGTGAATACGCATCGCAGAATGTTGCAAATTTTATATACCGAAAGACTCATTGGAATGTTAGAACCAGCACGTAGTCAAATGTTTGATCCAATCTCTAAATCTGCTATTTTTAGTCAAATGTTGGGTATCCAAAAAATGATGAAAGCCAACATTGGAACTGATTTAGAAACGAGTGCTCATAGGGTTTATGTGCTTAATTTAATTGAAAAAGCGCTGAAAGATTAATTGGTTTTTAAGTTAATCAATAAACGAAGGTACACTCAAAAAAAATGAGTGTACCTTTGTGTTTATGAAGTTATTGAATTTTGGAGTGATGTTGTTGTTTTTCAACATTTCTAAAGTTGGAGCCCAAACGGAAATTGATTCGATTACCTACACAATAGGAGATGTACATGTTGGAATACGTTCTATGGGGAACGAAATTCCACTAGAATTAACTGGAACCAATACTCAAATAATTTCGAGTAAAGAAATTGAAAAATTGCCGGTTCAAACCACGAGCGAATTATTATCATATGTCATTGGTGTAGATTTACGCCAGAGAGGTGCTTCAGGAGTTCAGGCTGATCTTGGTATTCAAGGAAGTGGATTCGATCAAGTTTTGGTCTTGATTAATGGTGTGAGAATGTCGGATGCTCAAACCGGGCATCATATGTTGAATTTGCCAATTCCGATAGAAGCCATTGATAGGGTAGAAGTGATTAAAGGGGCCAATGCAAGAAGGTATGGGTTAAATGCTATGGCTGGTGTTGTTAATTTTATAACCAAAAAATCGCAGGAGTCTACAATTGTAATCAATAGTTTTGATGGAACTAGCTTTGAAAAAGACAAAGGTGGTTCAACATATTTAAATCTCGGGCATCGCATCTATGCAACTGCGAACAGAGGGAAGGCGAATGCATGGTTTTCATCGTCTTACGACAATGGGAATGGCTATAGAAACAATAGTGCGTACACCACATACCGCAATATTGGAGAGTTAACTGTCCCTCTGAAAAAAATAGACCTGAATGCATTGATTGGTTCAATCAACAACGATTTTGGAGCAAATGGGTTTTATGCGGCGCCGGGCGATTCTAATTCAAAGGAGACTGTGAATACATATTTTGGAAATTTACGTGCAACATACAATCTCTCTCAAAAACAGAAACTTAGAGCCAATATTGGGCTTAGAAATAACTTTGACCATTACATTTACAGAAGAAATAATCCTAGTTTTTCTCAAAACAAACATACCTCAGAAGTTTTAATGGCCGATTTAAATTGGCAAAATCAACTGTATGATTGGAATCTTGCAATTGGGGTTGAGGGTCGGAAAGAATCAATCCAAAGCACGAATCTAAAGAATCACAACCGAGATTTCTTGGGTGCCTATTTCGATTTGAATCGTCAGTGGAATCGCTTTTTTATTTCTGGGGGACTTTATGCATTGCAAAATGAAATCTTAGGATTGAAATTCTATCCTGGAATTGAAGCGTCATATAAAATTAAAAATGAAATGACTGCGTTTGGTAATTTTGGAACGGGCCAGAGACTGCCAACATTTACAGATTTGTATTATAAGGGACCAACAAATAAGAGCAATCCAAATTTAAAACCAGAAAGTGCGAGTAGTTTTGAAGTTGGAATGAGATACCAAAATGAAAAATTAAAGGTTTCGGGAAGTGTGTTTCAAAGGAATACGAATCAACTGATCGATTGGACAAGAATTAGCTTAGATAGTGCATGGTCGCCAATCAATTACAATACAAATATTGTGAATGGTTTTGAATTGAATGCATCATATTCATATCGTAAATTATTGTTTTTTGTAAATTATTGTGGATTGGATATTCAAAGTTCAAAGGAAAATAATGTGATTTCAAAAAACGCTTTGAATTATTTGTCGAACCAGGCAATTGCTGGTGTTTTTTTCCCGATTGTGAAAAATTTGAATGTGAGTTTACAGGCAAGATACATTCAAAGAAACGCAACCAACGGCAATTATTGGTTGTATAGTGCAAAGTTTGATTACAGAATCAAAAAACAAATCAATGTATATTTGAACATACAAAACATAACCAATGAGGAATACTCCGAGGTGAACATTTTGCCGTTACCGCCAAGATGGATTAGCTTTGGTTCAACGATTAGGTTAAATTAATAAAAGTTAAAAATGGTTCGAAACAGACATAACTATTTTGCAGCAGGGGCGTTTATGGTTGCCGTTGCAATTGTTTTAGGTGCTTTTGGCGCGCATGGCCTCGAAAAGAAAGTAACGCTCAAATATTTAGCCACTTGGAAAACTGCAACCGAGTATCTCATGTACAATGCTTTGGGAATGCTTGCATTTGCTGCATATCAATCGAATGATAAATTTCAAACTCCCGCAGAACAAAATACAGAAAAGCCAAAAATGATTCTGAGATTATCGGTTTTAGCAATTTTTATTGGGGTGTTTATTTTTTCTGCAAGTTTATATATTGTGGCAGTGAATGAAATCTTTTCACCGAGCTTAAGGTCTTTTGGTAAATTTGCGCCAATTGGTGGTTTGTTGATGACATTGGGTTGGGTGGGACTTGGTTTTCATTTTTTAACTCACAAACATTCAAAATAATTCAAGATATGGGACAAACAATTATTTACATGCGTCATGCGGAATACCATAGAACAATGGGTTCAAATAGTGGCACTTTGACGGAAAGAGGCAAAGAAATGGCTCTTGATATGGGTCTTTTCATGTACAGCCGTGAATTCAATCCAGATGTTTGCATTTTTAGCAATGCAATCAGGGCCAAAGAAACGAAAGATTTGGTTTTACAGGCATATCAAAACAAAGATGATTATGATTTCAGCAAGTTAATTCAATTTGAAGAAAAGAGTATCAATGAAACTTGGGATTTAGATCCGTTTGTAGATGTGATTGCATTATTTCCAGAGGCAAAATGCATTTTGATTGTAGGTCATAATCCTGCAATTGGTGCTTTGGCAGGAATGCTTACATCGACTACAAGTGTGTTTACCCCAGGTAGTTTTATTGCCGTAGAGTATCCTTCTGAAATTACAATGGAAACTATTTGTAATCGACACATTACTAAGGTATTGCTCGAAGAAAGAGCGCTTTATTTTTAGAAGCCAATGACCAAACTGGCTTTGATGCCTAAGTTTCTCAGCGTTTCTTTGTATTGATGTGTTGTTCTCCAGATGGCGTCAATGCGAATGAACTTAAAAATATTTTCAACTCCAAATGCCACTTCTATATAAGGAATGTCATCGAATCCGTGTATTGGATTGATTTTGCCTTTATTTGGAATTTCAGTTGGAATTAAATCTCTGTTTGCTTTACTAAGCGTTCCGTAAATACCTTTTGCCGAAATAATCTCCCTTAATTTTAAGTTTTTAATTCCCGGAATTCGATTGAAAAGAAATCCATTGAAATGATGTTCAAATGCCATTTGAACGTTTTGATCAGAAACAAATTCAAATAAACGCATTTGATTGAAAGCCCTGAAATTGAAAATTGGGGATTGGTTTCCAAGCGGAATGTTTAGAATTGGAAAAGGAATTGTACCAAATATTTTTGCTGCGTTTATGGAAAATATTGTTCTTCCAATGTTTGGCCAAATTTTCCGGGTAGACAATCCTATACCTATACGTTTGTATTCATATTGACTGCTAAAAAAATCCTTTAAACCTTGTTGATATGAAAATGAATAAATGGGTCCTGGATCGTGAATGGCTCTTCTTTTGTTGTTTCGGATCAAATGAAATATTTTTGGTTCGTAATCCAATTTTAAAGTGAGCGTGGCATTGATTAATTTGTTTGAAATATGTGTTGACGGGAAAGGCTCATCAAACCAGCTAAGTGTGAATTTGTCACTTTGTGGGTAATCGTATTTTCGGTGACTCAGCGAGATTTTTGCCCTCAGTCCTTTTACAATATCGCTACCAAATTCAAATTTTGAGGTTCTGCAATAGGTAATGTTACGACTTCCAATCATGTTGAGAGCAGTGATCAAAGGATTGTCGCTTACCACTGCATCATTGTCGCTGAAACCAATGAGGTCAACATCGTTGTTATGAATTAAAGACAAAGTAACTCCTTTATCTCGATTGATATACCAATCTAAAATACCACCATATTTGAATTTGCGATCGCCATAGCCGTAGGCTAAAAATCCCTCAAATTGAATTTTCTTTGAGAAATTTGGAGAAGTTCTAAATCCGATTCGGTTTCTAAAGCCTTCAACATAATTAATGCCACAAAATAGATAGTAAGGCCCATAATGGATGTTTTTAGTTTTAATATAACCATCAACTAAGAATGTAACAATGTCAACCCATTTGGTAATACTTGGAAGCTTTTTCACTGAATCTATACGCGAATAGATTCGTTTTTCATTGGCAGAAAGTTGTATATGGCTTTTCGATTCCCAAAAGCTATCAGATTGCTGTAAGTTTTCTACTGTTGAAATTCTTTGGTCAAAAAATCCAGAGGCGTATGATGGCTTTGGTAAAATATTTCGGCAACTTATGATATTCGTTGCCATTAAACCACTTGCGTTTTCATTGATTTCTGCAATGTCTAAAAAGCTCCTGGAATTATGGCAGATGTATCCTTTTTTATTTGGGGAGGGACTGTATTCCTGGGAAACTCTTAATTTATCGATGTAGTTTAAATTTGAATTGCCATCAATTTCCATTGAAAGTCGAACAACTGCTCCCGTAGTATCTTCAATCCAAATCATACCACTGAAAACCAAATCTTTTGGATTTTTTGGGGTCACCCTGATCATAAATAATCGGCGAGGTCCCATTTTGTCAACCCCAACCAATTTATAGGTGTATTGTAATTTAGAAGTTGGTGCAATTGGCGAAGGAATACCCTTCCCAAGAACAACCAAGGTAGGATTGAATACATTGTATTTTGTAAGTGCCGAACCCATCACTTGTGAAATAAAACTACCATCGGCAACACCAACGCCTTTAATGCGTGATGCGAGAATGTTTTCTTTGTTTTTAGAGGGATCTTGTTGGTGGTAATAATTGCTTAATACTTCACTGAAAAATATGGGTAAGATGGCTTTGCTTGAATCGCCAGTTACAAATGTCATGGTGTCAAATAGTGGTCCAATTTCTTTACCCAATTGACTATTCTTCATTCCTTTGCCAATGTTATTTAACGATAGAATGGTTTTGCTAAAAACTTCACATTCATAATTTTCAGCATTTTGAGGATTGTTGATTTCGGCATTTTTTTGAGCAAGTTCTACCCATTTTAAAGCGGGGTTGATGCCTAATTTAATTTCAACATCTGCACTTTTTACAATCTCTCGCTCCAAATATATTTCAATATTGTTCCTTTGTTTAAAAGACGAAATGAGAACATATTTTGTTTTGAACGAACCATAAACAATTTTGAGGGTGTCGTTCGGAATCTCATCTAATTTAACGTTGAATTTCCCTTCGAAATTTGTATAAAATCCGAGGTTGCTACTTCCCCAAAATATGGAAGCAAATGCTATGGGCTCGTTGGTTTCATTTTCGTAAATGTATCCTGAAATCGATTTAGATTGTCCAAACCCGACATTGGAAAACAATCCAATAACTAGACTAAATATAAAATGCTTGAGCTGCATAGAAGAAGTTCAAAAATAATGGTTTATTTAATTCAGTAAGATTAATTTTTTCTGCACAATTTTATTGTGGTATTAATTAGACAATTTTTTGTCCTTCAGAATGAAAATACATATTTTTATGCAACAATTCTCAAAAAATATTGGTTAATCGGATTGAAATTGCCAATTTTACAAAATGAAATTAGTATCGAGGTTTGCAATTGTTTTTTTGTTTTTGATTTGTGAGGGGCTGAATGCCCAAGGGCAAGAGCATGGCGCTTCTGCAAGAATGCAATACGAAATTCAACGATTGGCAGATCCTGCAACGGGTAAAATCCCAATGGATATGCGTTTAAAGGAATTGGCATTTGCACAAACTTTGCCCAAAGCATATCTAAATACGGACGTTGCATTGCGCGGTACTCCTTGGCACCATCGTGGACCATTTAATATAGGTGGAAGAACTAGGGCCTTAGGGATAGATATTGCCAATGAAAATAGAATCATTGCTGGCTCAGTTTCTGGAGGGATGTGGCTCAGTGAAGATGCCGGAAAAACTTGGCATCCAACTCAACAAACCAATGAATTGAGAAGTGCAACTTGTTTGGCTCAAGATATTCGCAAAAATCATCAAAATGTTTGGATTATGGGTTCCGGTGAAGCTTATGGGCAATCTGCTGGCTCTCCAGGTGCCTACTATTTAGGTGATGGTCTATTTATTTCTACCGATAGTGGAAAGTCATGGAAGTCAATGACTTCTACCGCAGCTGGTGTTCCAACGGCATTTTCTACAGCATGGCAATTGGTTTGGAATTTGGCCATTGATCCAAGTGCAAACGATACAGCAACAATTATTTATGCTGCAGTTTATAATAATTTAATGCGTTCTTCTGATGGGGGTAAAACTTGGAAAAGTGTAAAAGTTGGTGCATCTTATTTTACGGATGTGGCAGTAACTTCGAATGGTACTGTTTATTTTACAATGAGTTCAGATGGGGTGCAACGAGGGATTTGGAAATCGACAAATGGGTTAGATTTTGTAAATATTACCCCTGCTAATTTTGGAAGTAAGTACAACCGCATTGTAATTGGCGTTGATCCTCAAAATGAAAACAAAGTTTATTTCCTGGCCAATACAAATGGATGGGGAAAAACAACAACCAATTACAAAGGCGATATAGAATACAATGCATTGTTTCAATATGAAGGTTTGAGAAATTCAAAAGGTGGGGATTCTGCACAGTGGACAGACCTCTCTCAAAATTTACCCAATTCAGGTGGCCCTTTTGATCGCTGGAATGTGCAAGGTTCATATGATATGTTTGTGAAAATACATCCTGCTGACACTAATGTTGTTTTTATTGGAGGGACAAATATTTATAGATCAACATCAGGATTCAAAGATTCGGTTTCAACTAAAATGATAGGTGGATATAAAAAAGGTGCGAGATTTCCGGATGTGGGCGTTTGGCCAAACAATCATCCAGATCAACACCAGTTGTTGTTTTATAAAAGCAACCCAAATAAAATGTTAAATGCCAACGATGGGGGAGTTTTTAGATCGAACAATGCCCTCATGGATTCTATGATTTGGGAATCGTTAAATCAAGGATATTTAACCACTCAATTTTATACCGTTTCTTTAGACCATGGAACAAATATGAGTCCTATATTGGTTGGTGGCGCCCAAGACAACAATCAACTCATGACGAATTCTGAAGATGGTAAATTTCCTTGGGAGAGTGTTTATTTTGGAGATGGATCATATTCTGCAATTGAGGATGGCGCTAAGAATTTTTATTTTTCCAAGCAGCAAGGAAAAATGATTAAAGCAAAGGTCGACAATAAGCTACAAAGAACTGCTTACCGTAGAATTGACCCAATAGGAGGAAAAAATTATCAATTCATCAATCCTTTTTCATTAGATCCAAACAATCAGAATACGATGTATCTGGCTGGAGGTAAATATTTATGGAGGAATGATAAGTTGAATGAAATTGTATTGGATGGCAAGAATGATTCAATTGCTTTAGGATGGACCAGAGGTATCGATTCTGTAGCAATTCCCAATGTAACAATTACGGCACTACACGTTTGTAAAAATCCACTTAATAGGGTTTATTATGGTTCTGGATCGAAGAGGGTGTATAGGGTAGATAGTGCAAATATTGGATCTATGAAGCCAACTGACATTACAGTAAATAGCGTTTTGCCTTCAGGGAGTGTAAGTTGCATAACCGCAGATCCAACAAACGGCGATAAAGTGATTGTAACCTATTCGAATTATGGTATTTACAGTATGTTTTATTCTGAAAACGCAGGTAAATCTTGGCAGAAGATTGCCGGAAATTTAGAGCAAAATAGCAATGGCTCTGGCAATGGACCCTCAGTTAGTTGGGTGTCTATTTTGCCTGTGGAAAATGGCAAGATATATCTTGTAGCCACCAGTGTTGGTTTTTTTGCAACAGATACTTTAATGGGATTAAATACTGTTTGGGTTCAGCAGGCGAGCGGTGAAATTGGCAACATGGTTTGCGATATGTTCGATGTGAGACTGAAGGATGGAACAGTGGCATTGGCCACTCATGGGAATGGAATTTATTCGGCAAGGTTGTTTGACAAAACCGATATTTTGAAGGCGAACGCTTTAAATTCCTTTGATTTTAAAATCTATCCGAATCCTGCGAAATCAAAAATTACTGTAGAAATACCAAAAGGTCAATATGTAAATAAATTGATTGTATTCGATGAGTTAGGTAGGATTGTAATTGAGAAATCTAATTTTAAATTAAGTGGAGAATCAACGGAATTAGATTTGCAGTTTTTAGTGAACGGAATTTACTATGTTCAGTTGAATTTTGAGAGCGGTGTAAAAAAATCGAATATTTTCTATAAAGATTAATTTCAAATCTTGTGGTTTGGAAGTTATATGTAAAGTTCATTGCATTCCTTATTTTTTCCTATTGTTTAAAATAAAGCATTCATTATGAATTCGTTATTTTTGGATTAAAAACCTTATAATTCATTCGCAACTGATTGGAAATTCAGACAATTCAGTCTGTGGCACAGATATTGCATATATTACAACTAATAAAAAAAAACCTATATTTGTGGAAGAATTAATCAAATAAACTATGAAATTATTAACCATTGCTTTGTTACTAATCACACCAATTTTTGCTTTTGGGCAAGGAGAAAAGGATTCTGATTTAGATAGAAAAATAAAAACTTTAGAGGTTCGCAATCAAAAGCTTCTGAGTGAATTAAATTCAGTGAAACAAAGCAATAAAAGGCTTGAATCAACGGTTTCCAGTATGAGTGAAAGGATTCAAGGAGAAATTTCAAAATCGCAAGAGTTGCAAGCGCAAAATGAAAGGGCAATGAACCTTGCGCTCGTTGAATTTTCGAAAAAATTTGAAAAGCAAAATGAAACAGTAAAAGGGGTTCAAGATTCATTGGATTCAAAATTCAATAAGCAATTGATATTCTTCTTTTTAGGCATGGCAATTGTAGTTGTTATTGCTGTTGTTTCAACCAAGTCGGCATCGAAAAGTGCAATGAAGCAGAATGTTGCCAATTGGAATGATTTTCAAGAACATTTATTAAAAAAATAACACCGTTTACTAAAAAAATAACCCCATTCACAAAAAAATAAAATTATGAGCAATAAACCGAAAGGAAAATTAGATGCAATCACCTTTATCTACGGATTTGGTGCTGCTGTGGTACTTGTTGGAGCGATGTTTAAATTCTTGGGTTGGCAATTTGCCAATGAATTATTCATTTTAGGTCTTAGTATCGAGGCAATCGTATTTTTAATCTCTGCATTTGAAAGACAAACTGAAGATAAAGAATATAATTGGGAAAATGTGTTTCCTCAATTGCAACAAAGCGCTACAGATTCTCCGAGCACAAATTCTTACACAGATGCGATGACTCAATTTAGTTCAACTTTGGTTGAATTGAATACTCAAATGAAATCAATGTCTGAAAGTGTTGCTCAAATTAAAACTGAGCTAGAAGGAAATGCAAAGAACTCAGCTGAAATGCAATCTAGAATGTCTGAATTCAATGATTTGATGCAAACCTACAACGGTAACTTACGTAAAGTTAACGATAAATACAACAACATTTTAGGCGGAAAATAAGCATTTTAGATGGGATCTACCATACAAATATCACATTCTAAAAACCTTTCATTCAAGAAATTATCTTTCTTGTATTTGGTTTTTATTTTGTTTTTATTTTTCTCGAGCCCAGGCCAATACGTAGTTCATTACACTCATTTAGCAACAACCCAAACTGAACTTAATTCCCGTTTATTAAGTAAAATAAAATTGTTTAATTCTTTAATCCCACAAGAGATGGATTTGAAAAATACCACGCTCGAGTGTTTGAATGAATTATCAGCTTTGGAAAAAGTAT
>CAIRMY010000254.1 GCA_903879775.1 uncultured Bacteroidota bacterium | reverse complement strand
ATCAATTCGCGAAATTCTCATTGATCACGCTTTTTGCGAGCAAAAAGCCGCCACGAATGGAATTTCCCTCATTGTGCGTTATCCAGATAAAGAAAAACTTGTTCAAGAGGTGACGCCTTTGGTTGCCGAAGAATGGGGACATTTTCGCCGTGTGCTCAAAGAACTTGAAAAAAGAGGGTTTAAATTGGGCCGCACTCGAAAAGATCAATACGTCATTCAGTTAATGTCAAAACAAAAAAAAGGCGATTTTGGCATGCAATTGCTCGAACAATTGCTCATTTGTGCCCTTATTGAGGCCAGGAGTTGTGAGCGTTTTAGATTGCTTAGTTTGTACTGTGCCGACGAAGATTTGAGAAAGTTTTATCACGAATTTATGGTGTCTGAAGCTGGTCATTACCGCATGTTTATTGACCTCGCAAAAACATATTACCCAGAAGACTTTGTTAAAAGTAGGTGGGATGAATGGTTGGAAATGGAAGCTGAAATCTTGCAAGGATTGGAACTTCGAGGCGATAGGGTGCATTAATCGGCTTTTCCCTTTTTTGACCTATATTTGAAGTATGGATCAAATTATCGCTTATTTTAGTGGTTTATCGCCAATGATGCAAGGACTTTTAGGTTCTACATTCACATGGTTTGTAACCGCGCTTGGAGCTGCGGTGGTGTTTTTCATAAAGGATGTTAAAAAAGGATTCATGGATACCCTTTTGGGCTTCACCGCTGGGGTTATGCTTGCGGCAAGTTTTTGGAGCCTTCTAAATCCAGCAATTGAAATGGCGCACGCCACTTGGAGTCATCAATGGGCTTGGGTGCCTGTAGCAATTGGATTCTTAGGCGGTGCCGTATTTTTATTTTCATTAGACCAGTTGTTGCCACATTTGCATTTGAATGAGCCTATTGAAAAGTCGGAAGGCGTAAAAACAAATTGGAATCGAACGGTTTTATTGGTCTTGGCAATTACTTTACACAATATTCCTGAGGGACTTGCCGTAGGGGTTGCATTTGGCGCAGTGGCGGAAGGCATTCCTGGTGCTGATTTGGCAGGGGCCATTGCATTAACAATTGGCATTGGAATTCAAGATTTCCCCGAAGGATTGGCAGTTTCTTTGCCATTACGTCGCTTTGGTATGTCTAGAACTAAATCGTTTTTATATGGTCAACTCAGTGGTATCGTGGAGCCAATTGCAGCCGTAGCAGGTGTTGCATTGGTCATGATCGCCCAAAGCGTTTTACCTTATGCTCTTGCTTTTGCTGCTGGTGCCATGATTTATGTTGTTGTTGAAGAAGTAATTCCTGAATCACAAAGCAATGGGCATAATGATAAAGCAACTTTAGGACTCATGTTTGGCTTTGTAATTATGATGGCCTTAGACGTTGGACTAGGGTAAGAATTTGCATTTTTCATTGCAAATTCGTATATTGTATTTCCTTTTGATTCTATGGCTCAACAAAAAATATTTAAACCTACGAACAATTCAGTAGACTTTCTTTTTCATCCAAAGTCGTTCGCAATTTTAGGTTTAAGTCAAGATATGTTGTCACAGTTTCAATCAAAGTCGAGGTGGGATATTGATTCTAGGCTTGATATGGCGCATGACCATAAACTCCTTTTTCCGCCAGATTTAGATGCCAAAAAGTTTCTGCTTTCCGATATAAATACAGAATCTTACTGGTCTTACCATTATCCTAAATTCAATTTTATTGAAAAACAACAACGTGAAGATATCATTGCAAAAACCTTAAATGGTTTTGATTTGAGCATGGCTTCAAAATTGTTGTTAGAACAACTTAAAATTGAAGATGTTGATCATGTGTATGTATTGTATTTTGATCGATTTGGACATGCATTTATTGCGAAATTAGATAGCACAACTCCGTTAGATTATATCATTAAATTGCTGCTAAATGTTGCATATTCGGGTGCTTTTTATGATGAATGGGTTGATCCAACAGATTATGTTCGCCCCACCATTGTTTATCATCATTTAGAATCTCCTTGGGGGAATTTTACTGAAAAGGGAAATAAGGATTCGCAGACAGATTCTCAAGCCGAACTTATTGATTCAGATGTAAATCAAAGTGTTCAGAATAACGAGGTCGAAGAAAATAGACCTCAATACTATCAATCGGCATCTGAGGAAGCCTTTTATAAAAACCAGGAACTTTCTAGAGGGAAATTTATTCAATTTAGAAACTCAATATTACAGAAATCGGATGATCCAGATGTGATTTTGATGCTTAAAACCATTGAAATTACCGAATCGCAAGTGGGTTTTTTTAAAATATTGAATCTATTATTCCAAAGTGTGGCGACCCAACATCCGAATATGGCAAGGGCTCTGAATCCACTTTTAGCAGATTTTGCAGTTTTAGAAAATCGAGGAATTAGCAGGATTAAATTATTTAGGTTTGCCAATAAAATTAATTTTATAGATTACAATGTCACAATCGTTTTTAAACCTTTGGATATGTCGATTTATCGCTTGTATCTAATCCATTCTGAGGGAATATCCTTCAAAAACCGGGCAAAATATAAACGAGAAGTTGTTGAATTTTATTTATCATGTTCAAACAGAACAAATGAATTGGATTTAACAGAGCGCATTGAAAATATGTTTACATTAAGTGAAGACCGCTCCCCATTAGATCAAGCGATTTCAAGGATTAACGCGGCCTTCAAGAAAAATTTCGCCCCAGAAATAGCTTTTCAATATATGATTACGGGAAACCGGGGCGAAAATTATGGCATTCAATTAAATAGGGAGCTAATTGAAATTGTATAGACTAGGTTCTAACTGTGATTAAAGTCTTTCATTTCTTCTAGCCATGTATTCATTTTTGTTCGGGTTAATACGGCGTAATTACATTGCATATTTTTGAATCCTTGGGCCGATTTTTCAAACTTTACGGTTTCTGTTATGTTAATTTTTGCCGCGGCACTGTCAACATCATGTTCAGTTCCAAAATATTGAAAATTCCATTTATTTTCTTTCAACCGGGTAATTAATCGGGCAATTTCTGGGTGTGTGAATTCACTACTGGAATTTTCTTCACCATCGGTAATAATGGTCACATTGACCAATTGATTTGCTTGCATTTCTTGTTTCTTTAGAAATCGTTCGAGTTCAAGTAATGAGTTTCCTAAAGCATCATATAAAGGTGTGCCTCCAGCAGGATGGTAGTGAAATTCGGGGAAATTAGTTGATGATACCAAAGTTGGTGGAATTCTTTCTTTGATGCTTATGTCGCCAAACGACCACAAATTGATGTATTGATCCAAGTCAGGATATTTGGTTCGGTCTGTATAGATTTGGTTGACAATTGATTCATACGTTTCAATGGTTGATAAACGCATAGAAGCCATTGATCCACTTTCATCGATAATGAGTAGCGAAATGACTTTGTTTTTGAGTGTTGATTTTGCCGCAGTAACTTTGCTTACCCGATTTTTAAAATTGAACTTGAATTTTTTCATACGTCATAAATTTGTTAAAGCAAATTTGATGAATATGGGGTAGTGGTCTTGAAATTGTCAATCTTGACAAAATCCTCAAACTTTCATAAAAAATTCGCAGTCAATGTCCCTCAAAAAAAAAGCCTACCTCAAAAGAGATAGGTTTGAAATATTTTATAAGTGATTGGTATTAATAGAAATATTCTTCGGTTTTCTGGAAATTGCCCATGTTGAAGTAATAGGTGAATCCAAGTTGGAGATTGCCACCACGGAAATTCACTGGGAAAGATTTTGAATAAAATTCACCTGTTTGAACCAGCATTTCGTGCGAAACGGCGAATGACTGTTGGTAGGTTAAATTAAATTCATATCGATTTCCGCTCTCTGTACTTCCACCCATCGCAAATCCTAAGTAGAACAGAGGGTAAATTTTATTAATTTGTTTTTGTACAATTCTATAATTCGTGTTTTTGTCAACATTATTAAATGTATCAATTGTGGTCGATGGGAACATATTGTAGTTCACACACACACCAAATTTTTCCATAATGAAATTACTCGTGCTAAATTGTTGTTTGAACGAAAGGCCCAAGTTTCCGGTTAAGGCCGAAAATCCATTGTTAATTGAAGTATTGTATGCCAGTGTATCGTTATTGATTTTATATCCTTTATTAATAATTCCAACACCAAAATGGATGCCTGCAGCTTTATTTAAATCAAAATTACCAACGATGTTAAAATAACCACCAACACGGTTTCTTGTGGTGAAGTTATTTGCAAGTGTATCATTGGTTGCTGTTTTTGAAATACACACACCGGCTGAAGGCCCAATACTCCATCGACTTTGGGCACATACAAAAGTGCTAAGGCACATGCTAATGAAAAATAAAAAGGATTTGTTTTGCATTTTCTACAAAATTAACGCTAAAGTGAGCAAAATGTTACATAGTTCAAAAATGAAAATCAAAATAACCCGTATTTTTGTAAAATAATGGGATTTCAAAAAACAGCATTGGTGGCATTGCGTGAATCGTTAAATGGTTTTTCAACGAATGAAGAATGGCTGTCGCACATTTATAAAGCACAGATTCAAAACCAATGGTTTGAAGAAAAACAAATCCATTTGGCTTTGAACAATTGGTTGGAAGCTTTGAGCGATACAAACATCAATCAATGGCTTAGTGCGTATGAATTGCCTAGTGAAGTTCACAATCTCAGGCTCGGTGTTATTATGGCTGGAAATATTCCTTTGGTTGGTTTGCACGACCTCATCATTGGTGTGCTTACGGGATATAAATTGGTTGCTAAAATGTCAACTGATGATGAAGTTTTACCCAAATTTTGGTTGAAAAAAGCGAGCGAAATTGATCCAATTTGGAACAATCAAATTGAATATTCCGATAATTTTAAGAATCTCGATGCGGCCATTGCCACTGGGAGCAACAATTCTTCTCGTTATTTTGAATATTATTTCAGAAATATTCCACACATCCTTAGAAAAAACAGAAACAGTGTTGCCGTTTTAACTGGTACAGAATCGGAAGATGAGCTGATTGCATTTGGACATGATGTTTTTGATTTTTATGGGCTTGGCTGTAGAAATGTAACAAAAGTTTATTTGCCTGCCGGATATGCGTTTAAAACGCTTTTCGATGTTTGGGAAAAGCACCATGCTGAAGTTGCGTTTCACAATAAATATGTGAACAATTACAATTATCATAAAGCTTTGTTGCTCATGAACTTGGATCCACACATTGACGCTGGATATATTCTCATGAAAGAAAGGTCCGAATTGTATTCCCCTGTTGGAATGTTAAACTACGAATTTTATTCAAACATCGATCATTTGGTGGATGTAATTGAATCGATGCAGGAGAATATTCAATGCGTGGTGAGTATAGACCAACGGATTTCAGATTTAACGCTTGGTCAATCCCAATGCCCTAAGCTGAATGATTATGCCGATGGCATCGATACCATGCAATGGGCGTTAAATTCAATCAAAATTTAACTTAATCAACAAAAGAATCTTGAATTAACCGGCAAATGGCTGTTGCCATTTCATTATTTGATTCTAAAGTTGGATTTATTTCTGTGAATTCCAATGTTTTAACCTTTGGATTGTTCCAGATACTATGCAGTAATTCTTTAGCTTGATCTAGATGAAGTCCATTTTCTACTGGGGTGCCAGTTCCTTGAGAAATTTCAGGATCAAGGCTATCAACATCAAAACTTAAATAAATCTGATTGACCGATTGAATGGTGGTAAATGCTTTTTCAATTGCCCAAGAGATTCCTTTTTCGTGAACTTCATTTGCAGTAATTACGTGGATTCCTAAATCTTGTGTTAATTTTATTTCGGCATCTTCAAAACTTCTAATTCCAATGAAAACAATGTTTTGAGGTTTGAAATTTTGAATTTGATCGTTGTTTTTGAGCGCTTTAATTTTCTCCCACAATTCAATTGTGGTGGCATCTAAATCGTTCACTTGATTTTGCAAATTGTCGCAGTTCAACGCGGTATTCAAGGCCATCCCGTGGATATTTCCAGAGGGTGTTGTATATGGTGAATGCAAATCTAAATGTGCATCAATCCAAACAATACCTGAATTTTCTGTGCCAAAATATCTCGAAAAACCCGCAAGTCCTCCAACTGCATTGCTATGATCACCACTGAGAATAATGGGGGTTTTATTTAATTCTAATTGATTGTAAACCAATTGGGCATGTTTTTCTTGATGGCGAATGAACGGAATGGCCCTTTTTAAATATTTAGGCAATGGTATTTTTTCATTTTCATCAATTTCTTGGGGAACAGAGAAAACACTATATTGATTAAATGGATGATTTTTGGAATTCTTACAAACGTTTAAAAGAGACGCTGGTCCTTCTGAAGTTCCTTGTTTCCCAGCTCCGTATTCCCACGCTGTTATTATAATACACTGATTTGAATCCTTCATACACGGAGATTTGGTTTTAGGCAATTATAACAATTGTTTGCTAACAATCCTATTTTGATTTTCCATTTTTGGTAAATGGGAGTGTTTTTTTAGCGAAAATGTGAAGCAATAATAAATTGAAAATGAATTGATTGAGATGTGTTTTTTGGCGACTTACTTTCGTGCCCAAATAACATATCCACTTACATTTTGAAAATCTTTGAATTTTTGATAAAACGACTCATCTCCTTTGAAAGTATTCTTCGTGATCACATACATTTCTTGTTTATTGTTGGGATTGTGAGCATGGAGCCTTCTTGATTCTTGCTTAGGGTAGATAACTGATTCATCTAATGGATTCTCCGGTTTAAGTCCTTCAAAATCTTTAGGCTTTAATTCAGCATAATAATACAATGCATATGTTTTATAGCCCCAAGTTTCAATAAACTTTCCATTTTTACGGTATGATTTAATGGTGTTTGTGATTTGCCCTTGAAGAGCATTTGCGACAGCAGGAAGTAAAGTGAAATAAGCAACCAGTGCAACTGTTCCCGATAACACATAAAGATAAATGGGGTTTGGTTTTTTACCAAAGAACGACATCCCAATCCATGGAATAAACCAAAAAGTAAATAGGGTAGCGGGAATGAGGGTTGGCCAATTCCATTTTTCAGAAGACAGTAAAATGGCACTTGAAAATGCATCCATTTTACTGAGAAGTGCAATTGGAATTGGCCGAATGATCGCGATTAATGGAATTGCCCAAAGTGCTATCATTAAAGTTGTTCCAACAAAAAACAGGGGAATGTTTAACCAATATTGGAATTTACCACGGTTTGTATAAATCAAATAAACTTGGTAAGCACCAAAATAGGTGAGTGGCCACCAACAAAGGCTGCTGTAATGAATGATTTTGGTTGTTGCGATACTAAAAATGATGAGCACAATCCAAAACAATGATCGCATAAATAAATGCCAAATATCTACGTTTCTATCTTGCACAATGTTCCCAACCAAATGTGGCATCGCCAGTATTGCAGATGGAAAACACAACACGAGTAGCACAAGAATATGGTAAAACCAAGGTTGATTATGGTCAGGTATTTGTCCT
>CAIRMY010000253.1 GCA_903879775.1 uncultured Bacteroidota bacterium | reverse complement strand
GGCGCACAAATACTTAAAAAGAGCACCATTACTACTGGTTGGTGTATTGGCACGGTCATGAATTTATTGTCGGGACTTATGATTTACCAGATAATTACCAATCGTTGATTCAATCCAATTAAATCAATACATTGATTTCCCTTCTAAAAATCCTATAATTCTGAGTTGAAATAAGTACAAACCAAAAGGTAAATCGATTTTCCATAAACTGAAAAAATTGGGTTTGTCGAAAATAAACGTATAACTTTGAAGGGTCTGAAAGGATGTAAACTCTTTACAAACAATACTAAAGCAAACATGGTATATTATGGAAAAAAATGAAATTCTCATAGACTTACAGGTCATATTTGATTCGGTCTTCAAAACAAATTCAATTCAAATTAATGAAGATACAAGTGCCAAAGATATAAATGGGTGGGATTCATTTACTCACCTCGTTTTAATTCAAGAAGTTGAGAAAAAATTCAATATAGAATTCAAATTAAGGGAGCTGATGAAGATGAGTAACGTTGGTGAAATGGCTGAAATAATTTCAAACAAATTTTAAAACTCAACGGAGCTTTATCTTTTGACCAGGACGAATGAGTGAAGATTCCTTCAACCCATTTAATCTTAATACAAGCTTAAAATCTAAATGGTATTTTCTTGAAATAGAATAAATTGTTTCATTTTGGGAAACTATATGTATTTTCCTTTTCGGTTTTACAGTGACAGCATTAGAAGTGGTATGATTCTCAACATGATTGTTTTCAATAATGTGTTTATTGGATTTATGTAACACCTGAAGATAATTCTCATTGAGCGATTTTCTATATGGCTTTAAATCATTCGTAACATTTGAATTCTGAATAGGCAAAAATGAATAATTATTGTATGCCTTCATTAATGCCTCGGTGAATAACAACCCTTGAAAATCATAACCCTTGGGAGAGAAATGAATCCTATCCGGTCCTGCATATTTAGACAAATGCCAAATATGATTTGAATAATCTCCTCCCATCAATTCTCCCAAATCCCACACAGCGCTATTCGTTTCCTCTGAAATTCTGATAATTGCCCTACGAATTGGTTTTTTCATATATGGCAACTTCTTTTTATACAATAAATCAGGTGGAGTTGTTAGAATAATAGAAACACCGGGCATTTCTTGCTTTAAACGCTTTATTAAATCAATATATTTTTCCTGATAGGTAAGTGTATCAAAACCAGGACTCACGGACTCATTTGCCCCTAAAGAAAAAATGATTAAATCGGGATTTAGCGAGATGGTTTGTAACAAGAAATATTTAGACCGTAAAAAATTATCTAGCTGACAAGCCCCAACACCAGCCATATGATAGACTATACCATCTTGTCGGGAATTTTCAAATATCACACCATTTAGTTGAACAGGTTTATATAATTTATTTGAAGAATCTGCCTTAAATTCAATCTTATCATAGAGATTCTTGAAATCAATTGTTTGAATTTGATAACCCGCAGAATCGTCCTTTTTGTATTGAGGCAATTTGTAT
>CAIRMY010000252.1 GCA_903879775.1 uncultured Bacteroidota bacterium | reverse complement strand
TAGTTCTGCTTTGGCTTTATTTAAATCGGCGGTTAAGATTGCAACTTTTTTATTGCAATCTGCTGAATTCATAGCGTTTAGTTTATCTAATTCAAGTTGTTTTGCCTTAATCCCTTCCTCCTTAATTTTCACCTCTTGTTCTTTTAATTTCAAAGCCTCTTCTTTCTTTTTAAGATCAGCTTCCTTAATTCTAACTTGTTCAGCGGAAATATTAGATTGTGTATTTGGTGTTTTATTGACATAAACTGTGTCCTTCACGATTTTTTGAACAAACACAGTATCTCTAGGCGTTGTTTTTTTAGCAACTGGTTGAGAATCTTTAACGTCTCTTTCAATTTGATTGTACGTGCGCTTATAAGTTCTTTCGCAATCTCCAATTTTAGATCTAAAGCCAAAATAAAAACTAGCACCTGTATAATGGTCATTTTTAATAAATTGACCAAGTCCAACCAAATTGTCAGAACCAATAATTACCGGGCCAATTCTCCCATATATCCCCCAATTTAGTGCCGTATAATCATTGGCTAACGTAATTGGCATACCAAATTCAATTCTTTCAGCTTGATATCTCGGAACTACACTTAAATAGGAAGCTCGTTTTAATCCTACTGAATTGGTTGGTTTTAAACTTTGAGTCCAATAAGCTCCCAAATGAACATTGTTGTTTAAGGCATTGTCAAATTGAACATTCAAGGCTGTTGGCGAATAACTTAAAAAAGTATTTAGATCTTGGCCACCTGCAGGATTAAACAATCCATCATCTAATTTATCGAATCTATCAGCGCCTTGTGTATGCTGAAGATCATTCACAATATCTTTATCTATGGTGTATTTATAATCACCAATTGAAATAATTTCACTACCTCGTCCATCATAAGAAATAAAACCTAAATCAGTAATGCTTGCACCAAATTTCCATTTATACTGTTCAAATCGCTCTTGATCACAAAAATTCACACCATTGTAATTGCTTTTTGCATTTGGTCTGTATTCATACATAAAGCCCAAATCCCCTCCAAGACCCGCTCCGTTTACAAAGTCAAACTTTAATCCAAAAGGTCCCGACAATGCAGTAGCTACACTCAAATCGTTTGTATGGTAATAACTTGAGTTCATTTGATTGAACATAATTGTTTGATTATCAACAATTGTTGCATCTAGATTATCTGAACCTAAATGGGCCATACCCATACCCAACAAGAATTTAGCAGTGAATCCCCAACGCCAAGAATTCACAACATCTGATTCCGAATATCCAGCAAATGTCATGAACCACTCTTGATATTTTTCAGCATTGATAGAGAACTCTGATTGTTTAATTGTTTTACCAATAAGATCATTTACACCACCCAAACCAGCGCTACCCATTCCGTATCTCAGAATGCTACCTAAATCTCCGTTCAAGCCATCAACCGAAAAACCAGAGACCGCTTTAACCCCGAAGCCAAATCCCCCGAATTCATCAAGAGGAATAAAAATTGAAGGCCCATGAACTTCATTCAGATAATTCAATTTCCAATTCTTCACAGTTAAATCAGTTGGCAACCAAGATTGATCAAACGACAATGTTCCATTAGATTTTACTTTATCTGAAGGGTAATTATTATTGATCCATGCAGAAATTCTAAATGGTGCATTGTAGTTCATGAAGTTATTTTCGAGGGACAAAGAAGCACCCCACCAATTGATGTAGGCACGATTGGATAAATTACTTCTCGTTAAGGCAGGATTCAAACTATAGGCATATGGTGTATTGAGATCACCAACAACCAAACCCATTGGATGTTGGGCGTTAAGTTTAAAAGAAATTTGAAAGCATATCGCCAAAATGATAAATACTTTTGCCAGTTTGATTTTTACTAAATTCATCATGTATTTGTGAAACACTTCAAAAATAATGCCTTATTTTTATTTATTTATATAATTATTGATTTCAGAGTACTTACAAAACAAGGATGCAGTTTATCTGATAGAATGTGTTGTTAAACGATAACCTGTTACAAACCTACGAGAGTTTGTTAATTTTGTTACTCAATGAAAAGATTTCTTAAATATTTTTTAGTTCTAATTGCCGGATTTGCCTTAGGTATTGTTACCCTAATTATCATTTTCGCAGTCGCAATAAGCAGTTTTAGTCTGAATAACAAAGATGTTACC
>CAIRMY010000251.1 GCA_903879775.1 uncultured Bacteroidota bacterium | reverse complement strand
CCATGCTTAAGGCTGATCCTTATAACCAAACTTCAAAATATGCCAAATCCGTTTCCTTTTTCGATTTTGAAGAAGATTACAGCAACAGAATAAAGCCTGTACTAGACAATACAGTGTTGCAAAACTATGTTTCATTTTCTGATCAAGCTGGAAATTGGTATATTACTTGGGCCGATAATGTTATGTCGCTTTCGTTAAAATGCGATTACGTGAACAGTAAAAACATTAAAGGTATCGGATTTTGGGAACTTGGGAATTCGATTTCTGGAGATCAAAATACTCAAAAGTTTTGGCCCCTAATTTATAAGAAGTTCGCACTCCCTGAGGCCATTGTGCCGAGCGATATATCAGAAGATTATTCAGAGATCCCTAATTCTAACATCGATTCAATTCTATCGGTGAATCAGGCCTTAATTATGTCTGCAGTAGATTTAGCTGAAAATCCTTTCCTGCCAGATAGACCAGATAGATCTCAATTGACAAAAATAAAATCATTTGGCTACCAGTATAAAGAAATAATCAAAGCCATTGGCATGTTCTTTACCATTCTCACCTTCTGTGCAGTTATTGCACTCATTATCGCAATGTTTGATGAAAAAGTTAGAATGCTGTTGTTTTATGATCAGTCGTTTCTATTTTTAATTCCAGGAATTATGCTCGTAATTACAATAACACTGCGATTGCTAGGAGTGATATGGAATTCTGAAATGGAATTTATTATTGGTGGGTTATTTGGAATTGCATGTCATTATTTTCTTCAAACATACATGAACAAACGTTCTCAAATTGATGATGAAACACCTTAAAATTGCATTTCTATTTTTGATTATAACTTTATCATTTATTTCTTGTTCAAGAAAGAATTTCTCTCAAGAATTCATGAATAGATATATTACAGACACAAATTGGTTGTACCAAATGTCTTATAGCCCATCATGCAATTTCACATTGCAATATGGACAACGTGAAATACATTTCAATCAAATGGGTGGCTCATATCTAATTAAAAGAAATAGGGTTATCGATGAATACATATTTACACCATTTTCGAGAGGTCAACTCACATATTATTCAAAAGACTTGGTGAAAGTGCGATTTTCGGATTCTGCTAATTGCGAATTAACATTTGTAAGAAATGTTAAACAAGACGAATATTATTTAACTCCAGACTCTATCGTATCGGATCGATTCATCATCAATTATATGAACAAAACATGTATAAGCGATGAAACAAAACCCGACATCAAATTAAAGGTTCAAGGAATAGAAATTACCCAAGTAAAGAAAAATAGAATGATTCAATCGGGCGTTTCGCCTAAGGGTAAACCTCAAAATTAATTCAAGGTAAACGGCATTAAATTGTCTAAATGATTTTCGATATAGCTTTCAAAATCGGCTTTCGTAATTTTCACACCTTTCTTGTTTTCCAATTGATTCAACCAATCACAGAACAATTCAACTTTAGCGAATGTTTCTCTGGTATTTCTATAGTCAAGTGACTTCTCGAATACCTCTATCAGATTTCCTAAAGTAGAAACTTTCGGTGAAACTGCAGCTCTCAAACAGTTCATTGTTGAAGTTTCAAAGGATGCCAAATATTCAGCGTGTACTTTTCTTAAATTTAACACGCGCAAAGCCCAAAACTTGACCGAAATAGGCAACTGAGAAAAGTCCCTCATTGCAATATCCTTCAATCGATCATCGCTTGAAAATCTGTTTGCCGGGATAAATTGACGCCACATCTCAATTTTCTTTTCAATGGTATTATTTTCAAAAACAGGCAATAAATATGGCTTGATTAATTGTGGTAAAATCGTATCTAAGAGCTCCATTGCAAATTGCGAATCGTCAGCGTCGGCGTCTGAATTATAAATCAACTTAGAAATAAT
>CAIRMY010000250.1 GCA_903879775.1 uncultured Bacteroidota bacterium | reverse complement strand
TATTTATCTTATTTGCTATTATTGTATTCGCTATGAATTTTATACCTTTTCGCTATATCATTTCATTATTGCCAGCCGCTTCTGTGGCAGTTTCGTTTCAATCGCAAGGAATTATGACATGGTTTGCAGCGTTTTTTGTATTTGGTATCATTCCAATTCTCGAACTAATTTTAAATCATGGTGGCAAATTTGGGCAAGACGATTTCTCTCAGAATGCAGTGAATAATAAAATGTATGATTTGGTTATTTATACGGTGGTGCCCATTCATCTATTTTTTGTTTACTGGTATGTAACCGATGCGCATACATCAATCAATCATTCTTACCTAGAGTTATTTGGAAAAGCGTTTGCCATGGGAATCATGTGTGGCACGTACGGAATTAATGTTGCCCATGAACTTGGTCATAGGCAAAATTGGCTAGATCAGTTTTTAGCGAAATTGCTGCTTTTAACTTCTTGTTACATGCAGTTTTTTATAGAACACAACCGAGGACATCATAAATATGTTGGAACTCCTGAAGATCCTTCCTCCGGGCGCTACAACGAACCCATTTATTCATTTTGGTTCAGGTCAATGTTTTTTGTTTGGATTTCGGCGTGGAATTTAGAGTTCGAAAGGTTAAAACGATTGAAGTTGCCTAAATTTCATCCTTCAAATCAAATGTTGCAATTTCAGGGATTTCAGTTGTTGTTTTTAGGGGGGATTTATTATTTTGAGGGACTTGAGGTAGCAATATTGATGTGGTTCGCTGCTTTTATTGGCGCTATTTTATTAGAAACCATTAATTACATTGAACATTATGGATTGGTAAGAAGAAAAACGGAATCGGGTATGTATGAAATTGTAACTGAAAAACATTCATGGAATTCCAATCATATTATCGGCAGATTACTGCTGTTTGAATTGTCTCGGCATTCCGACCATCATGCCAAATCGACCAAGAAATACCAAGAACTACGGAGTCTTGAAAATGCTCCACAAATGCCAACAGGGTATCCTGGAATGATGGTTTTGAGTTTAATTTACCCTTTGTGGGTTAAAGTGATGAATCCTTTGGTGAGAAAATTCAATTCAGAAAATGGACATTAAACGTTAAATTGTTTTTTGCATCCAAACCAAATCGAGCCAGCGGTCAAATTTATAACCTACTTCGTTCATTCTTCCTACAATTTCAAATCCGAATTGTTTGTGAAATTCGATGCTGTTTTGGTTGCTCGCATCAATGCCTCCAATGAGAACATGAACATTGTTTTTGGTTGCTAAATCGATTAGCTCAGTGAGTAATACTTTGCCAATTCCTTGTTTTTGAAATTCAGGATGAATGTAAATTGAATGCTCCATCGAAAATCGATAACCAACCTTAGGTCTGTATTGGGCATAACTGGCATAACCCACAATTTTGTCGCCATCTTTTGCTACAATCACAGGATAGTTTTGATTCAATTGGTTTTCAAACCACATCAATTGTGCCTCTAAAGTGCGTTTTTCAGTGTCGTAAATGCACGTTTCATGAACAATATTATGATTGACTATTTCTAAAATTTGAGGGATGTCGGTTGTTGTTGCTGCAACGATATGAACCTTAGACATACTGCGAAGGTAATGAATACAATTTAATCAAACTTCAATTTACAAATTCCATAGCCTAAACAAATCTGAACTTATCTAAACCCATTTTATTACCTTTGCATTCCCTATGTACGAATCGGAAATTGCCAAGAGAAAAACATTTGCTATCATTTCACATCCAGATGCAGGAAAAACTACTTTAACAGAGAAGTTTTTATTATTTGGTGGACAAATTCAAACAGCTGGTGCCGTAAAGTCGAATAAAATTACGAAAACGGCGGCTTCAGATTTTATGGAAATTGAAAAGCAAAGAGGAATTTCGGTGGCAACTTCGGTAATGACTTTTCCCTACAAAGGGAAGTGGGTGAACATTCTCGATACTCCGGGGCACAAAGATTTCGCTGAAGATACCTACAGGACGCTTACAGCGGTTGATAGTGTAATTCTTGTCATAGATTGCGTTAAAGGGGTAGAGGAGCAAACCGAGCGACTTATGGAGGTTTGTAGAATGCGCAAAACGCCTGTGATTGTGTTTATCAATAAAATGGATCGCGATGGTAAAGATCCTTTCGATTTGCTAGATGAATTGGAAGAGAAATTAAACATTGGTGTTCATCCCTTGAGCTGGCCAATTAATGGTGGTCGAGATTTTAAAGGGGTTTATTTGTTGCACAATAAAACATTAAATTTATTTGAAAGCAACAAAACCAAAAAAGCCGATGATTTAATTGGGATTGCAGGTGTAAATGATTCAAAATTAGATGAATTGCTCAACGCTAAAGATGTTTCTAAACTAAGAGAGGATGTTGAACTCATTGAAGGAGTCTATGGCGATTTAGATATGGAATACTACTTGGATGCACAAATTGCACCAGTGTTTTTTGGATCTGCATTGAATAACTTCGGAATTCAAGAGTTGTTAGATACATTTGTAGACATTGCGCCCAATCCATTGCCTAGGCCAACGTCCCTCAGAGAAGTTGCGCCAAATGAGAATAAATTTTCAGGTTTTATTTTCAAAATTCACGCCAATTTAGATCCAAAACACAGAGATAGAATTGCCTTTTTACGCGTTTGCTCTGGTAAGTTCGAGAGAAATAAAAATTACAAGCATGTTCGACTTGAAAAGCAATTCAAGTTTGCAAATCCATATTTGTTTTTAGCACAATCTAAAGAAGTGATGAACGATGCATTTCCTGGCGATGTGGTTGGTTTATACGATACCGGTAACTTTAAAATTGGAGATACGCTTACCGAAGGTGAAAATTTAACATATAAGGGAATTCCTAGTTTTTCACCGGAGATTTTTAAAGAATTAATCAATCTCGACCCTATGAAAAGTAAGCAACTAGAGAAGGGAATTCAGCAATTAACCG
>CAIRMY010000249.1 GCA_903879775.1 uncultured Bacteroidota bacterium | reverse complement strand
GTTCAGCCATTTCATGGTCTTGGACTTCTAATGGGACAGCAATTTTCTCTAATCCAACTGCTCAAAACCCTACTGCAACGAATGTTTCAGATGGTGAAATCTTTACGGTTACAATCACGTCTAGTGGAGGTTGTACAAGTACAGCTCAGACAACTGCAATTGTCAATCCGATGCCAACAGCAGCCATTTCTGGAGGGGGTACGTTTTGTAATCCTGCTCCGAATTCTGAAAATATTGTTGTAACAATATCCGATGGTACTCCCGGATACACACTTACTTATACGCTGAATGGCAATCTTCAAACTATTTCAGCATCTAGTGCAGGGGATGTTTACTTCACAGGGAATGGCACGTATATACTAACAACTATTTCAGATGTAAATTGCACCAATGTTATTTCTGGAAGTGCTAGCCTTGACATCACAAACAATGTTTTGTCTCCAGTTATACTTAGTGGTGATACAGATTATTGTGTAGGAGACGAATTAGCGCCTATCATTGCTCAAGCCAATGGAATTGCTACTTGGTATTCGGATGCGTCAGCAACTAATTTAATTGGTACCGGCGATTCTATCATGCCTTTTGCATCAGCTGGAACGCTAGATTATTATGTGCAGCAATCAATAAATAACTGTCCTGGACCATTGGCGGTTGTTACAATTGCGATTGAGCCGTGTGATCTCGTTATTCCAACAGCCTTCACACCTGATGATGATCAGGTAAATGATAATTGGGAAATTCTGAATTTGGATGAAATATATCCTGATAATGTGGTAACCATTTACAATCGCTGGGGTAGTAAACTTTATCAATCTGAAAAAGGAAGTTACTCTATGAACCCTTGGGATGGTAAATACGAGGACGAAGGCATGCCCGTTGGAAGTTATTATTTTCTAATCGAACCCAATAAAGAGGGAAAAGAAATAATCACGGGAATTGTTTCATTGGTTATGGAAGGAAATTAAAGCTTAGATTTCATTGTCCAGGCAATCAATGAAGATCGTTCAATTGCTAGATTGGCTTTAGTGCCTTCAAAGTTCTCATTAATAGTAGCGTGAAATAATTGCAACCACCTCTCAAAATCGGGTTCAGATAAGTGAAGTTTGGCGTGGGCTGTCATCATGTTGCCAGAATACCCTGGTTGATCAATAAGAATAAATGCCCAAAAATCAGCGACTCTTGGTATATGTGTATTTAAATTAAGTTCTTGAAAGAAATGTCCTATTTGTTCGTCTAGTATAAGCTTGTCATAGAATCGAGTGATAAGATTAAGAACATCTTCATAAGTAGTTATGTCTTTCATTTGTCGTCTTTGAACCACCCAGAATACATCACATAGTTGTTGGCAATGCGTTGCACTTCTCCCTTGAATAACTCTGGTGAAAGCGTTTTAACTTTCTTGGCGGGAACACCGGCATAAATACTCCATGATTCAACTCTCGTGCCTTCTAATAAAACTGCACCCGCTGCAATTATACAATTGGCTTCAATGTAGCAATCATCCATAACAATGGAGCCCATTCCGATTAAAACATTGTCTTCTACGGTGCAACCGTGAACCAATGCATTGTGTCCAATGGATACGTTGTTGCCTAAATTTACTTTTGTTTTTTCATAGGTACAATGAAGAACTGCACCGTCTTGAATATTGACTTTGTTTCCCATTCTGATGGAATTCACATCCCCTCGAACGACCGCATTGAACCAAACAGAGCACTGATCACCCATGATTACATCGCCAACGATTGTTGCGTTTTCTGCCACCCAACAGTCATTCCCAAATTGGGGTTCAATACCTTTGCATGCTTTGATAAGTGCCATTAGATTCAATTTTCGTTAAAGATACTTCGACGCCTCTTTATGAGCAAGGCCTTTTAAATGGATTTCAGTAATAAAACTCCGAACTGACTCAGGGTTAAATTTAGAGTATTGACGCAATGACCAACCAATTGCTTTTTGAATAAAAAATTCTTTTTCATGCTGAAATTGAAGAATCAGACTTTTTAGTAATTCAAAATCTACGCCATTTCCATATTTTAGTTGAAAGATAAGGCACGATCTGCGCAACCACAAATTATCAGAGTATCGCCATTCTTCGATTAATTTCTTTCCTTCTTCGGGGAACTTTTGGATATATTTTCCGAGGTAGTTGGATGCTATCGCGTCAACCGAATCCCACCAAGATTGATTTGTGATGAGCCATTCTAACAGCACGGCATCATTGACTTCAATATTGGACAGGGTTGTTTTGTTTAGTAGGTCAATGGCAGCATAATGGAATTCACGTTCTTCTTTCGCCCATAATTCTTTTATGAGATGTTTTTTGCTTTCCTGAGTAAGCTCTTTTAAGAATGGATACCATTGTGCTTGAAGAGAACGTCGATTAGTGGCATCAATGCCGTAAAATGGAAAAAGGCCTTTCATGTATTTTGACATGGCAAGGCCTCTTTCAGTATTCATTTTCGTATTAAAAAGGAGATCAAGTTGATTGATCTTTTCTTGTTCGATGCTTTGCATGTTTCAAGAATAAGGCAAAATGTTAAAGTTTTAATCGATAAACTTCAGAAAGCGATTCATTATTTTTAAGATTTACATTTAAATCTTTAATTAATCCGTCGGCAACATCATAAACCCATCCATGCAGATGCAGGTCTTGTCCTCTTTGCCAAGCTTCCTGTACAATCGATGTTTTCGCTAAATCCATAACTTGTTCTATCGCATTTAATTCAACAAATCGATCAAATCTTGCTTTATCATTTTCGATTGCATTAAGTTCATTGTGATGAAAGCGATATACATCTTTGATATGTCGAATCCAATTATCAATGAGCCCTACATGTTTGTTAGTCATGGCAGTTTGTACCCCTCCACAGCCATAATGACCACAAACAATGACATGTTTTACTTTTAAAACATTCACAGCATAGTCTAGTACACTTAACATACTCATATCAGAGTGAATAACCATGTTGGCAATATTGCGATGGACAAATACTTCTCCTGGAGGAGCTCCGATTATTTCATTTGCAGGAACACGGCTATCAGAACATCCAATCCATAATAGGGGTGGTTGTTGCCCCTTTGCCAATTCATCAAAGAAATGTGGGTCTTTTTCTAATTGTTGAGCAACCCATTTTTTATTGTTTTCTAAAAGTCTTTTATAAAAAGTTTCCATATTTATTTTTAATTTTCGTAGTGAACGTAACTGATTTGAATATTTCTGTTCTTAGCAGTATATGATGAAAATTCTGAAATGGCTTCGCGTACATCGTAATCTATATACTTACAATTCGTTCCATCAATGATGAGTGAAGTTGACTCTGGAATTCCATCCAATAAACGGATGATACTTCCTTTGTTCAGGTAGGATACATTTTCTGATAGGATAATTCGTTTTTCTTTTTCGTCTGGAGATGTTATCAAATTGAAATTTCGTTTGTAATTTCTTCTTAAAATAAAAAATATTGCAATTAGTAAACCAATACCAATTCCTTTTAACAAATCAGTGAAAATAACTCCAGCAATCGTCCCGATGAATGGTAGGAATTGCTCCATGCCAAGTTGATAAGTTGAACGATACAGCTCAATTTTTGATAATTTATATCCAACCATTATTAATATTGCAGCCAATGATGCAAGTGGAATTAAATTAATTATTTGCGGTATGAAATACACTGAAGCGAGCAGTAATAT
>CAIRMY010000248.1 GCA_903879775.1 uncultured Bacteroidota bacterium | reverse complement strand
CGTCGGTATGGAAAAATGAAAACAACAGTAAAATCACATCCGCAATAATCAAAATATTAAAAAACTGTTCGAAGAAAATATTGTTGATATTTTTGAAGGAAATGGTGTTCGGTTCGAGGGGTTGAATGATCCCACTGAACCAACTCAAGAAAGAATAAATGGCTATAATTAAAAGCACTGGGACTAATGCTGTAGCAATCCATTTTTTGGCATTGATAAATTTTGTGATACTTGAATTTTGGTTTGTTTGATGATTAGGAGTTCTATAGATTTTGGTCCGTTGAATCTGGAAAAGATATATTAGATAGAACAACATCACGGAAGCCACTAAATCATATGTAAACTGCAAATCATTTTTAACATTAAACCAATCAGACGTCAGTGATAATCCAGATAGATCTTTAAATAATCTTCTAATAATAATGAGCGCAATAATCTCATATTGTTTTGAGATATAAGTTGAAGTTGATTTTGGAAGATAATAAATCAATAGATACACCTCGTAAACCAATATGAAAGAGAATGGCGTATAAATAGCAGCAATTGGGTTATTGAGTAAATTTGAAGGTTCATGAATTGAAATAATATCAAAATTGATCAATTCAATCAATAACAAATGAAGTATGAAACTTGCCAAAGCAATCCATAAGATAATCCGTTCACTCTTTTCTTTGGTTTTTTGTGATAGAAGTCTTTGGTAAAGATTTTCCATTAGATTGAATATTTTCATCGAGTTATAAAATTTATCGTCAATTAGAATCTGAGAATTGAAGTTAACTTTTCTTTAAGTCTTTTTTGTATTCAGAATTATTTTTTATGTGATGTATGAATCGATTGTAATTGTCTTGTAATCAAATGTAATTCTTTTAGTTGGTATTGAACTGTAAAATCAATTTTGTTGAATTTTTTAGTTGTTTTTTAGCATGGTTCAAATATCAGAAATATTTAACGTTTTTTAATTCGCATGCCTAAGAATATTTCGGTGATGGTTCCGCTGCAAGAAATGAGATTACAATAAAATCAATAACTTTGTCATATGATACGACGCGGTAATTTAAGTGATGTTGAACTTTTGCAAAATATTGGTAGAAAGACCTTTGATGATGCCTTTGGCAATACTTGCACCAAAGAAGACATGCGCGGTGTCTTAGAATTGTATTTTAATACTGCGCAAGTTGAATCTGAATTGCGCGATGATACTGATAACTTCTTTTTCTTTGAGGAAGATGGAATTGCGAAAGGGTATATGCGTATCAATGCAAAACATCCTTTTCCACTAGATTCATTTCAAGATCGAAAATCAATTGAGTTGGTAAGATTGTATGTTTTAAAGGAATTCCATGGGGTAGGAGTTGCAAATGCATTGATGGAATTTGCCCTTGATTATGCCCGTGAGCAAAAATTTGATATGGTTTATTTATCTGTATGGGAGTATAACTTTCGCGCTAGGGGGTTCTATGAAAAGCATGGTTTCACAAACACCGGAGTCGAAAATGATTTTCCACTCGGGTCAACGCCCCAAACAGACTTTTGGTTTGTGAGGGAGTTATATTAAAAAAAACTTCAATGACCGATGAATATGAAAATTGCAGTTCTGTAGGACGCGATTTTATTTATGCCTGAACCAGCAATCGTTTCGATTGTTTTCGTAAGCTTTGAAAACTGTATTCACGGGTGCGCCATGAATGATTTGCGAATTGAACTTCGTTCGCGCTAAATAATTAAATGCTCCCATGTCGCCGGTATAGGCAGTTTTGTTGTTTCGATTGGCATGTTCATGGATTTCACAAAGCTGTTGTAGAAAATCGAAAAACAGTGGGGTTGCTCCTCCAATAATTCCACAGTTAAGCAAGGTTTCATTTTTGAAATCACTTTCATAAGCTGAATAATCAGCTATGTTATTTCTTAAATGTTCACCATGCGCAAACATCCAATCGTTGTTTAATGTTTTGGGTTCGTCGCCACAAAAAAGAGCATCCGGATTATCACAAAAAACAGGATCTGTAAATGGATTGTTAACGAGCACAACATCGGAAATGTCGGTGATGAAAATTCCGTTGATTTGCTGAATGTGTTGTTTTAAAAAATCCCTGTATACGAAATATCTAAATACGTTGGGATTAAATTGGGGGTTATAATTGATTTTCTTGAAGGATATGTTATCAGTGCCGAACAATTTACAAGTTTCATCTGAAAAATGATTGTGAAAAATAACACCCTGTAAATTCGCAGCTGATATGGATTCGGCCCAATCTTTGACCAATTCGTAAGAATCGTTAACAAGTGTTTCGTTACGATTTACATCATGTAAACCCGTAATGAGGCAACCCATGACTAAATTTGTATTGGGCTGAAAAACAATTGATTCAGCAGTCATGTTTATTTGCTGATTGAATTGTCGATTTTCATTTTTGCACAAATACTATTCGGAATATTTCTGTGATAAATATAAGTGCGTAAATCTAATTTTTTCACATTGAAAAGTTTGTTGGCGCGATCGAAAAAATCGGAATCAGCTGAGAATCCCGTTTTGAAATCAATGCTCATAAATACTTTTTTAAGTCCGAATAAAGTTCCAAACAAGATAACGTCATCTAAGTGAATGAGTTTACTGAGGTCGTTTTTATCGGGAACATAATAATCATTGTCGGTATCAACAATTGTCTCAGATGTTGAGCAAATTAAATCCAAGTCATTTATTTCACTCAGGCAAATGCTCAAATGATTTGGCTTGTATTCGTCGTCGCTATCTAAAATTGTGATATATTCCCCCAAACTGTAGATAACGCCTCTATTAATTGATTCAGATTGACCGCGATTGCTATGTCGGATATAACTGATTTTGTGTTCGTATTTTTCAATATAATTCAACAACGATTCTCTGTCATTTTTTTTGCTTCCATCGTCAATAATAATGAGTTCAAAATCTTGAAAATCCTGTTTTAGGACAGAATCAATTGCTCTTTTGGTGTACGAAAAATTGGTGTTAAAAACGGTCATCAATACCGATACTTTCACTGGATTTACTATGGATTTATCGTGCACAACTCATCTTTGGTGCAAAGATAAATTTTAATTGTTAGTTATTTTAGATTGAGGGAAATAAGATTTGGTTTGCATTGGCGATTGCGTCTTTAATATTAAATTTGTTTATGAAAAAACTGATAATAAGCTTTTTTCTATTGCTGGCTTTTTTTTCGGCCTGTAAAAAGAAACCATATTCAACACATAGCAATTTGAATGATAGTGCCTTCCAGGTTTCTAAAACCATTGTCGACGATAGTTTTTCGGTGGATGTGTTGATTGATAAACCGAAGGGAACTTCTTTTGATGTTATAATGGTATTTCATGGGACGGTTACCTATGACAGTCTAATTTTGGGTGCCGCACAGAATACGCTCGATGGGTTCAAACAGATTCTAGACAGAAAAGACATGATGATTGTAAGCGTTGCTTATCCTGAGGAGAATTTGTTGATGGGCGACAATATAAAATACGCTGAAAAGGCCCTACTCTGGGTGAAAAACAAAGCTGCCGCTGAGCTAGGAATCAATATTAAAAAGTTATTTTTGGCTGGACATTCACAGGGTGCTTATGTGGTGACCCGTTTAAACACAATGCATGAAACAAATGGAGTTATAGCCAATGCACCGGGACCCCTAAATTTGGTGTTTCGTTGCAAATTGGAGGAGGATGGCAAAATTGAGAATGGTATTGTGTGTAATCTTTTAAAAAACAAATACGGAACAACTACAGTTAACCCGGATGCCTATCAAGCAAGGTCATTACTCAAATTTACAAGCGGTTACAAATCGGATATCTTGTTTGTTCAGGGCTTGGACGACACACCAATTCAATTAACATCTTGGCCTTTGTTCAAACAAAAAGTAACAGATTGTTTGGATTGTAAAAAAGTTCAAGTACATGAGGTTGAGGGTTTTGGACATCAATCATTGTTTGAAAATTCAGATGCCAAAGTGGTGTTCAATCGTTTTATCGCAGAGCGATAATTGCACAAAGATTGGTAATTGGTTGCATGAGGTTGGGCATAAAAAAGCCATCATTTCTGATGGCTTATCTAGTTGGGCTCCCCTAATTGACGAAAGATGCAACCAAAATGAGTTAATTGTATATGGAATTATTAGTAAGTTAGGGGTTTGCGTTATTGGAAAACTTTATGTTCAATAAAATAAATCTGGTGATTCCAAATATGCGGATACAGATTCGATATAATCTTCTTTACTTGAAAATTCTTCAGGCCAAAATTTTGAAACCAAATGATAAGAAATTTCAGCAACATCAGCAT
>CAIRMY010000247.1 GCA_903879775.1 uncultured Bacteroidota bacterium | reverse complement strand
AGCGATTAAGCCCGGCGATGAAGTTATCACAGTAGCAGCCGGTTTTCCAACCACAATTAATCCGATGATTCAGTTTGGATGCATTCCGGTTTTTGTGGATGTAGACATACCAACGTACAACATCAACGTCAATTTATTGGAGGAAGCGATTTCGCCAAAAACGAAGGCAATCATGATTGCACATGCTTTGGGTAATCCCTTCAACTTAGCTGTAGTAACTGCAATAGCAGAGAAATACAATCTTTGGTTGATTGAGGATGATTGTGATTCATTGGGTGCAACTTATAATGGACAAAAAACGGGTACTTTTGGTGATTTAGCCACGGTATCATTTTATCCTGCCCA
This sequence comes from uncultured Bacteroidota bacterium, assembly GCA_903879775.1. Lineage (GTDB taxonomy): Bacteria > Bacteroidota > Bacteroidia > NS11-12g > UBA955 > VMCP01. Next base: position 1,662 of record CAIRMY010000247.1, on the reverse strand, counting down.
CCATATTACAATGGGTGAAGGCGGAGCTGTACTCGTGAACAATTTGAAATTACTTCGACCCGCTTGGAGTTTTAGGGACTGGGGACGTGATTGTTATTGTGAAACAGGTAAAGATAATACTTGTGGAAAGCGTTTTGATTGGCAGCTAGGCGAATTGCCCTGTGGATATGATCACAAATATACCTACAGCCATATTGGATTTAATTTGAAAGTGACGGATACCCAAGCGGCCATCGGTTTAAATCAATTGCGTAAAGCAGACAGATTTGTCGCCAAACGCAGAGAAAATCATAGAATATTGTGCGATTTGATGAAGCCCCTAGAAGAACATTTTATTCTACCAGAGGCAACGCCCAATTCAGATCCATCATGGTTTGGGTTTATGCTAACCATTAGGCCTGAAAGCAAGATTAATCGTAACGATTTAGTGCAATACATAGAAGCCAATAAAATTGGAACCCGTTTATTTTTTGGTGGTAATATGCTTAAACAGCCTGCGTATCAAAACATTGACAAAAGAATTGTTGGCTCGCTCGAGAATTGCGACTTGATCATGAATAACTCTTTTTGGCTTGGTGTTTGGCCCGGACTTAATGAAAACCATTTGAATTTCATGACACAAACTATAGCCAAATTTATTTCGTAACTCATTATGACTAATCATTTGTCCGTTGCAAAATATTTAAGTTATTTCCTTCAACAAAAGGGGATAGACTCGATTTTTCAACTTTCAGGAGGAATGATTACTCAATTGATTGATGCAATATGCGTAGATCAGAAAACTGCAGTACATTCTTTGTTTCATGAGCAATCATGTGCATTTGCGGTCAGTGCCTATGGTCGATTACGATACAAACCAACAGTTGCATTTGCTACCAGCGGTCCTGGAGCGACAAATTTGATAACGGGTATAGGAGATTGCTATTACGATTCGGTACCAGCCATTTTTGTAACTGGTCAAGTTAACACTTTTGAGCTAAAAGGGAATTCAAGTATCAGGCAATTAGGGTTCCAAGAAACGGATATCGTTGCAATGGTAAAGCCAATTACAAAAATGGCAATTCAACTTAACGAGGATCACAATTTCCCGGAATTGTTAGAGGAACTTTATCTATCGGCCATCTCTGGTAGACCGGGCCCTGTTTTGCTTGATATCCCGATGAATTTGCAAAGATCAGTAGTTGAAGTGCCAATTAGTGAACTTCATGAAAATATTAGTACAGAAGTTACAGACATTTCAGCTGTACTAGAAATTTTGCAAAATAGTAAGAGGCCATTAGTCTGGGCAGGTAATGGTATTCACAGTAGTAATAGTGAGGAGGAATTTCGCGATTTCATCAACAACACAAATATTCCAGTAGTATTGACGTTGCATGGCGTGGATCTCCTGCCACAGGCAAATCCACTAAGAGTAGGTATGATTGGCAGTTACGGAAATCGTTGGGCAAATAAGTGTGTGGCCGATGCTGATGCCATATTATTCTTGGGCTCTAGAATTGATATCCGACAAACAGGTGCAAATCTTGATTTATTTAAAGGTAAAAATATAATTAGAATTGATTGTGATTCGGGTGAATTGGAAAATAGGATTATTGCCGATACGTTAATAAACACCGATGTTAAGACATTCCTTAGGTCCTTTAAAAAAATCAATCCAAAATT
>CAIRMY010000246.1 GCA_903879775.1 uncultured Bacteroidota bacterium | reverse complement strand
GGTGAAAAAACGTTAGAGAAAACATTAGATTACTTCAGGCAACAAGATCAAAACAACTTGATATTGTATTCAATGGAAATCTTGCCTTTGGTTGTGCAATATTCACCTTTGTGTGAAAAGTTAGAAGAGATGATGGACTACATTGAAAGATCAACTGAGCTCATAGTATCTTGGAACCTAAATCTTGATTTTACCATGTACTATATGTCAAGATATATTTATCATTCCCGTTTAAACGAAATAAAAAAAGTAGCATTGTATGCGAATTTAATGTCAAATGAAAACACTTTGCTATTTTACCGTGAATATGTAAACCAATTAATCAAAAAATATGAAAAGTAAAAAAACTATTTTAATTGCATTTTTATTTCTAACAATGCAATTTACAAATGCACAATTTTTAAAGAACCTGACTCAAAAAGCTTTAGAAATGGGACTAAATGAGGGTGTAAATGCAGTAATGAAGAACACTTCAATTACATTTGGTGGTTCAACATTTACATTTTTATCAACAGTGGAAAAATGGCAAGTGAATCAAGGAAATGAGCAATTTATTTCTGTTTATAAGGACCACAGTGATCAAACAAATGCAGGACAATTATTTAGAGGAAATGATTATAGCTTTGATTTTTATATAATAAATGACACTACGGTTGTTATAGCTCATTATATTCAACGCAAACCGTATAATAGTGATTATCCCAATGGTCCAAAGTTTGATTTATTTTTAATGAAAGATTCAACTATCTACTTAAATGAACTTGACAATGTAGATTCTTTTACTTCTTTGGTAAAAAACAAAATGAGAGGAAGTGGTTATATACCATTTGCGAAATTCACTAGGGGTAAAATCTTTGACTTGTCATCGACCAAGAAAGGAAATAATGAAGCCATAGGATCATATAAGTATTTTAATCCTTCAAAAGCCAACTTTGTTTTCATTTCTATTTATTATAAACTGACATATCAAAAAATTGATGATAAGTTATTTAATGAAAAAATGCAAAGCATAAATAATTATGCTAACGATTGGCATTCAAAAGAAAAAGTATGTGAAAATTGTAGTAAAAAATTTACTGGTTCTGCTGTAACATTAAAATCCAAACAAAATTGTTCAACGGATTATGAGAATACAGGTTTATGGTTATCACCTTCTGTTTTGCTATTTTGCACTGTTAAATGCGCAGAGCATTATTGTATTGATTTGAAAAAATAATTACTAATGATTAAAATTCAGGAGTCATAAAGGTCTAAATTTCTTTTTCTCCTGAATTTTTTAAGACAAATTGACTGCGCCTATTGTCGGTGATGCAAACACCACCAACTCTAAAATTGGGACTTGCTGAACGGCAAGGGTAATTTATTTCTTATCGGAAAATTTATTTCCCTCTAAACTCTGGTTTGCGTTTTTCATTAAAGGCTGTTACCCCTTCGTGGTAATCTTCTGATCTGCCTGCAATTTCTTGGCAGTAAGCTTCGTATTGCAACATGGTATCGAGGTCTGAATGTGCAGCTTTATTGAGCATTGCTTTGATCATACCTATCGATAAAGTTGGTGCTTGAGCGTAGTAATCAGCAACTTGTTGCACGGTATTGTCGAGCTCTTCTTCAGTTGCCACCCTGTTGATCAATCCCCATTCCAATGCCTGTTGCGCAGTCACTTTTGGTGCCATTGTGGCCATTTCAAATGCACGCGCAGGACTGATTGCTTTTGGCAAAAAGTAGCTACTTCCTGAATCTGGCACAAGTCCTACATTGACAAAAACTTCTATGAGGGACGCTTTTTCGGAGGCAATGATAAAGTCGCAAGCCAAAGCCAATGAAGCACCTGCTCCGGCAGCTACTCCGTTCATTCGACAGATGATAGGTTTTGGCAACTCTCTCATTGCTTTGATGATAGGGTTATATCGTTTGTACAAGCTATCAGACAATGAACGATTTTTAGAACCCGCAATGGCTTTCAAATCTTGCCCACTACAGAATGCTTTTCCTGCACCAGTTAATACAACAACGCGAACTTCATTGTCTTTCTTAATTTCTTTAAACACCGCTTGCATGTCATAGCTTTGTTCATCGTTGAAAGCATTAAAAACGTCGGGACGGTTGAGCGTAACATAGGCAATGTTTCCTTTTTTCTCGTATAAAACACAAGTTAATTCCATAGTATGTACAATAGATTTGAATTTACAAATGTAATAGAAATTCCTACGATGCTTCCTATGATTAATTCCTGGTACGTATGTGCGTTTAAAATTTTACGCGCAATAAAAACAAGGATTGTGGTTGCCATCAGTGCGGCTATGACGATGTTTATATTTTGAGGGATTAACAAAAAAGAAGGCCAATGATAAATGTTTTCACCGACCAAACAATCCATCACATTCATTTTTTTGATTGTGTTAAATTCCCCAATGAAGAATGTTGTGAATGCGGTTATTGAGAGCATGTGAATGGAAATTTTGAAATTTAAAAAGCTAAAAATCG
>CAIRMY010000245.1 GCA_903879775.1 uncultured Bacteroidota bacterium | reverse complement strand
TGTTTAGAGTTTAATGTATGGGTTTAAGGATTTAAAGTTTGAACAACCCTAAACGCTAAACCCTAAACGTTAAATTTATTGTTTAGAGTTTAATGAATGGGTTTAAGGATTTAAAGTTTGAACAACCCTAAACGCTAAACCCTAAACGTTAAATTTAATGTTTAGCGTTTAAGGTTTGGTTCGTAATGTCAATTAAGTCAAAGTAACCCTAAACTCTAAACATTAAACTCTAAACATTAAACGTTTAACGTTTAATAATCAATTTAGTTTGTAAATTTGTTTGCGAACTGCAAAGTATTGCACCAACCACAATAGACTCACTAAGGCAAGTCCCCCAAGAAGAACAAACTGATTGATACTAGCAGGAGCGTCAAATCCAAATGTTTCAATGTATTTGTTGGTGTACGATTTTACACCGATTAAAAGGGTGATGGTTAAAATAGCAATGATAATCATGATTGCAGCCAGTTGTTTGCCATACCAAGAAATGATTTTTGAATGCGGATATCCTTGACGTAACAATGTTTCAGTTTCGTATTTAGATCGGGTAATGGCAAGTTGTACATACAACAAAAATGCGCTTACAGACACAAACATTACCAAGATTCCAAGCACCGCAACGATGCCCAATATGGCTTGAAGCAAACTTCCAAATTTGCCATTTTTCAATAATTCTTGATTGGTTTCGTATCCCTCAGATTCAAAATGCTTTTGAATTGCAGGAAGCTCATTTTGTTTGGCTTCAACAATAATTCTATACGATTCTGGAGAAGTTTGAATGTTTCCATACTGCGAGTTTGCATAATCCATGAAGCTCTTTGGAACCAGCACAGATGTAATTCGATTGCTGAATCCTGCAATACGGCCCTGGAAATGCGCAGCGCCTTTTGCACCGCGAATGTCGATATCGAAAACAGCCATTTGAATGGTAGCTTTTGACAATTGCGGCAAGCCTCTGCCCGGAGCAAAATTAAAATTGTATAGGTTGATAAAATCGGTTGGTACAATCATTGGAATCATTTCATCTCCATCATTCCATTTCCAATCTTCGGGCTTTACATCCAAAAAGTCATCTCCAACACTTTCTAAAAATAGCTCAGTGCGCATGGCTGCGCCAGCTTGTCCATTTGGGATTGACATAGACGCAACGGCTTCAAATTGATTGGCGGTAAACTCTCCAACACGTTTTATAGAGGGGAGGGACTTTAGCTGTTCAACTTCATTTTTGTTAAAGGTGCTTTTGCCAAGTTTGAATGAATTTAAAACGGAAACTTGTTTGTTGACCACTAAAAACTGGCTTCCAATGGCTTGTTCTGAACTGGTGACCATAGATTTGAAATCGGCGAACAATTGGGCTGCTGCTATGACTAAGAAGAATCCCAAAAGACTTCCAATGATGGCACCCAAAAGCTGACTTGGTTTTTGAGTTCTATAAAGAATGGTGGATAAAATGGATCGCTTCATAGAATTAGATGGTTACATTTTGGAATCCCGGAAGCGCGTATCGGTCATCGAGGGCTGTGATGATAATTCCTGCATTTTGTTGAGTTGCAACTTTCTGAATGAGGTTCAGGGCAATATTTGCATTCGTTTGATCCAAATGACTAAAGGGTTCGTCGAGCACAATCCAATTAAACGGTCGATTCAAGGCTCTCAAGATGGCAATTCTTTGCATTTGCCCAAAGGACAATAAAGCAACAGGTTGATTTAATTTGGCTTCAACACCCAACAATGTGGCCCATTCGGTGAGGGTTTCTAAAGATTGGATATGCTGAGATGGCACTTGTTTTTTGTGATGAATTTGATGAATTTCAGCCGTTAGGGTGATGTTTTGCAATGCTGTTAAATTTTGGAACAGTTGCAAATCTTGGAAGACCACACTGCATTTGAGTGCTCTCCATTGACTCCATTGCATTGGAGTGAACCCGGAAGACATTTGTCCCTCAAGAATTAAACGACCTAAAAAATCGCCCCGGGTTCCAGCGAGCAAACCAACCAAAGTTGATTTGCCTTTGCCAGACGGGGCGATAATTTGATACATCTCACCAGATTTGAATGAAAAATCGGTGTTCCAGATGCTATTTGGTAAAATAAATTCTTTTAATGGATTAGGGATGATTTTCTGAAAATCAATAGTCATTAATGCGAATTTAAAAAATTAGTAAGCTTCATCGGAATATGTTGTAGATGCGGAAACAGTATCTACCATTTGCGGTTCATTTTGAAGTTGATATTCCAATGCTTTACGAGCTGCTTCACTTTGAGCTTGTTTTTTAAGTTGTTGATTGCTAATTAAATCGACAATTTTAAATAAACGCATCAAACTATTTTCTTTGCCGGATGTGAAATTTAAAGACATGGCAGCAGTAGTGTTATTTCCACTCATTTGCATATTGTTAAATTCAGCCATTACACTTTTAACAGTTTCAAATTCTTCAGATTGTTCTGGAATTTTCAACCATTGCTTTAGGGTACCTTCACCGTAATTTTTAAGATTCATATCGATGAAATACGCAGCAGAGTTGTTAGAGAAAAGCTGATTGATTTCTTTATCTAATTGATTGTTCCAAGTTTTGTTTTTAGCCAATGTTTGAGCACTTTCTTCGTCGTTGGTTATCACAAGTTTATTCTTTACAAAAACCATGTGAACAGAGCCTAAAACACCTGCTGGAATGGTAAGAATGTTGTTTTGAGGCTTAATCATTCCATTGCTTTTGGTTTCAATTTGCTTCAAAATCTTAGTCCACGTTTTTTCATTTTGGAATCCGAATTGAGCGGTCATTAAAGGAACAACTTTTGTAACAGTTTGCATGGTAGAATTGAATTCTCCAGTTTCATTTTCATAATCATAAACCATTTCTTCCACTTGTTTGGTATTGAGTTTTGTAACAGCAAACGAGAGACTACCGTCTAACAGAGTTTCAATTTCAGTTTCTGTTAAACCAGTGGCTGTGCAGATTTCCTTGATACTGGTTTTATATTGAGGGATGCTCTTTAGTAAGTTAACAATGGTTTCCATGTTTAGCATTGCGCCAAAGCCCATAAGAACTTTTCCATTGGGAGAAATCAATTCAAGATTTTCATTTGAAAGTCCTTTTTCGCTCAGAAACTTGTAATCTTTAGCAAGTTTTGAATCGATTGAATATTGGTGCCATTCAGAGTTGATATCATTGTCGTTGAAGTTTACGATGATATCTGCAGCTGAAACATTCTCATAATATTTTTTGATATTTTCAGGGAAAGATTTTGTGATTTGCATACCTGAGTATTTTTCAATGACTTTGGTGTATTCCTTATAATTGATAAAAAGACTCATGTCGCCACCGTGGTTTTCAGATTCATTAAATGCATCTAGAGCAAGCATAGAGTTTTCTTTTGTTTGGGACATGATTTGCTTTGCGCCTTTTACAGAAAATTTACCTGCATAATAAAATAGGCAAGCATCGTTATTCCAAACAATTGCGAAGTTTGAAGAAGATGAATACTCGTTGTCTGAATCAGATTTTTTAGGGCTAAAGATGTTTAGATCGCCTGATTTTTCATATTCTAGATTTGCATCTTTTGCAAAATTTTCGATGAATGTTTTTAAGGAATTTGCGTCTGAAACGCCAAAAACCATACCCGCGGCTTTATTGGTTTCGCTGCTAAAATTTTCTCCAAAGAAATAGATATTGTCGGTTAGCGACATTCCAATTTCTCTTGGATTTTCAATGAATTTAGAGAATTTTTTAGATTCCTTTTCCATTTCTTTCATCATTGGCTTATAAGATTTCATGTTTTTGATAGCATCAAAATCAATTTTTCTACCAATTGAAAGTGGGTTGATTTTCACAACTCCAATTGCAGTATTGGGGATGTATTTTGGAAGGTTAGAGCTGCGGGTTGCGAAAAAATAAGTGATGGCCAAAATAGCGACTAACGCCGTAGACACTAAAATTATGATTTTCTTTGATTTCATTACTACAAATATGCAAAAAAAACGGATTGTTTTAGAAAATATTTGGCAGGTAGATTTTAAACAAATTTAAATTGGTTGAATTAGCATTCTGAGAAGTAAAAAATTTATAAACTTTGAAGAAAAGCCATTTTAGACTATCTCTTTTTGATTGGGATTTTTCGTTGAATAGGAGTTTTTATTTTTATTGCGATATTTGCTACAATCATGAAAATTTCAGACACTCAAAAAGACCGAATTGCAAAAATGCTATTTTCAACGGTTTACCCATTATATGTAACGAAAGTTGAGAAAAAGGGCAGGACAGAGTCTGAATTGAAATTGGTTATCAATTGGTTAACGGGTTATAGTGATGCGCAAATTCAGGACTGCATTCAGTTGAATGTGAATTTTTCTGATTTTTTCAAGAATGCGAAACTGCATGAAAATGCATATTTGATTACGGGAGTAATTTGTGGCTACCGGGTTGAAGAAATTGAAGATCAATTGACTCAGCAGGTGCGGATGTTAGACAAACTGGTTGATGAATTGGCGAAGGGCCGAAAAATGGAAAAGATTTTAAGGGGTTAGAGTTGGGCTTTTTTTATGCCCAACACTCGCTAGCATTCTAAGAATGCTGACTCGTTAAGGGTAAGGGAGTAGCTTCGCTGATCCCTACAGTTTAGTCCTGCAAAATCAAAGTCCTCCGCTGCGCGTCGGCTTTTTTTATGCCCAACACTCGCTAGCATTCTAAGAATGCTGACTCGTTTTGGGCATAAAAAAAGTCCTCAACT
>CAIRMY010000244.1 GCA_903879775.1 uncultured Bacteroidota bacterium | reverse complement strand
TTTCATGAATCAAACTTTATTTTCTCAGTTATAATCATTTTCTCCTAGTTTAAATGCGCATGTATTCAACACTTAAATACAGACAAAGTTAAATAAATAAGAATTTTTATTGAGATTTGAGAGTTAGAAGGAACAACCAATAAAGTAAATAGAACAAATACGAAACCAAACTAATAACTAAATAAATATCACTTTTTGAAAAGTACGCCAATTTCATTGGCGTATTTTTTTGCAAATTCTATGGCTAAATCGATTTCATTCGGAATTTGATCATCTAGAATTGCTTCACGAACAGCGTCTTTGATCATTCCAATGTGTTTTGGATTTTTGATTTCAAATAATTCCATAATATGATTTCCAGTAAACACAGGCTGCCAATTTCTGAGTTCATCTTTAGCCAGAACATCTTCAATTTTTTGGGAAACTAAATCTAAATTTCGAATGTGTTTTGCAACTTTCAGTTCATTTTTACTCGTAATGTCAGCTTTGCACAACTTCATTAAATCTTGAATATCATCACCGGCCTCAAAAATGAGCCTACGAACGGCACTATCGGTTACAATTTCTTTAGAAAGCACAATTGGTCTCAAATGCATCAATACCAATTTTTCAACATAGCGCATTTTTTCATCTAAAGGCAATCTTAAACGTTTGAAAATTCCTTTTACCATTCGTGAACCTTTGTCTTCGTGGCCGTGAAATGTCCATCCAACTTTAGGATCGAAACGTTTTGTTGGTGGCTTTGCTATGTCATGCAAGATTGCAGCCCACCTCAACCAAAGGCTATCTGAAAGTGCGCAAGTTTGATCTAAAACTTGCAACGTGTGGTAAAAATTATCTTTATGCCCCTTTCCTTGTATGATTTCAACGCCATGCAAGGCAACAAACTCCGGAAAAAATCGAACCAATAAACCCGTTTTAAACATTAAATCAAATGCAATGCTTGGCTTTTCACCCAAAATCATAGCATTCACTTCATCCGTTATTCGTTCCTGTGAAACAATATCAATTCGGTGAGCATTTTCACAAATCGATAAATACGTTTTTTCTTCAATGACAAATCCCAATCGTGCCGAAAACCTTATCGCCCTCAACATCCTCAATGGATCATCGCTAAAGGTAATGTCCGGATCATTGGGAGTTTTAATAATTCCATCTTGAATGTCTTGAATACCATTGAAAGGATCATACAATTCTCCAAAACGATCTCCGTTGAGACATAAATACAGAGAATTAATGGTGAAATCTCTACGATTTTGATCATCAATTAAACTTCCATCTTCAACAATTGGTTTGCGCGAATCTTTGCGGTAACTTTCTTTCCGGGCACCAATAATTTCAATGATAAAATCTTGAAATTTTATTTGTGCCGTTCCAAAATTCTTAAACACGCTGATGTTCTTTTCGCCTGAAAGTTCATTGAAAAAAGCTTGAGCATATTCAATACCAGAACCTATGACCACAACATCGATATCTTTGTTGTCACGTTTCAAAAACACATCCCTAACGAGCCCTCCTACTACATAGGCTTCTAAACCCATGTAATCTGCAGTTTTTGATAATTTCTGAAAGATATCGTTGTCTAAAGCATGATTCACCTGACAAAGATAATTCCACATTGTTACAAGTCCCTCAAGAATCAAAATAATTTGGCAATTATTTATTGCATTTTTCGCAAATGGAATCAAATACAAAACGTGTATTTTTGCCCAAACAATGAAGAAGTCGATAACCTGGTTTTTAATCATTTACACAATTCTACGCGTTGTATTGTTGCCAATTCAACACACGGGAGATGGCTGGGGATATGCCTGTGAAATCATCAAAGGCGACATGTTTTCGCCCCATCATTTGTTGTATAAACCTTTGATGCATATGATTTACAAAGGATTGTTATTCTTCAATTTAAACCTAAATCCCATTCAAATATTTAGCACCTTTAATATTCTCTTGGGGAGTTTCACCCTACTCACCTTTTATAAAACTTTAAACACCATCAAACCTTATACTCAATTGAATTTTTGGCTCACATTTTTAGTGGCCTTTACTTTTGGGTTTTTAAGATATTCTTCAGAAAACGAAACCTATATTTTGCCCTTATTTTTCAGTATAATGGGTACTTTTTTTTATTTTAAGGGACGTTTATCCCTTGGAATCTTATTTCTAACCACCGCCGTACTTTGTCACCAAATCCATATATTTTGGTTGATCGCCTTTCTTATCCCTCAAAAAAATAAACATTATGCTATTTTACCGAGCATTTTATCACTTGGAAGCATAGTCATTGTTTATGTGATATATGCTAAAATATATAATGTCAATTGGTATTCATTGCCATTTTACGATGTTCAACAAGGACTAGTAGATACCACACCCGGAGTGATGAATTTTGTAATGACACCAATCAGTTTTATTCGCACTTTTTTTCAATTACATGGTAACATCAAAGATCTTTTAATTGATAATCCATTAAATTTAATTTTCATTTTAATGGGTATTGTTTGCGTGTTTATTTTTCTCATGAATTTTAAAGTAATTATTCAGCTTTACAAGCGCTTTATAGGCTTTATTAAAAAACCAAGAATTGATTTTAGAAAACCTTTATTCATCGCAATTTTACTTCATTTTTCATTTTCTTTGTATTCGGTTGGAAACGCAGAATTCATGGTGATGCTACCCTTTTTATTGATTTTGTGGCAATACGAAAGAATTGCAAACTTATCGCTCATGTTCATCCATTATATCGGAATGTCGATGCT
>CAIRMY010000243.1 GCA_903879775.1 uncultured Bacteroidota bacterium | reverse complement strand
TCATTGGAATATCCTCAGAAACCGGCGTCAGCTCCTATAAATATATCCAGCCGATTTCAGATTACATGTTTGGACGGCGCATCGGTGACATTATTGTAGGTGTAAAAGATGGACATGTATCTACCACCGTTTACAGCCTGATACCGGAAAGAGACGATATCGGTGTCCCGGCAGCCATAATTGAGCTTATTCAAGGAGCTTTACCCTATCCTCTCGCCAACAGAAACGGGGTTTACGGACTAAATATAGATAACACATCGATCAGTATAAGTCGGTCTAATAACGCTTTGACATTTAATAAAGATCGGATTATGTACTTCTCCTCTGTTAAAAGAAGTCTTTTAATTAATAAATAAAAAATCACTAAATCTAAAATTTACGATCATGAAAACATTTTTTGGCATCCTTCTTATCCTTCTGGGCGTAGTATCACTTTTTAGATATCCAAATTTTGGATCTAATCTACCGGAGTCGATTGGTGTATTAATTGGGCTTGCAATAATTGTAATTCCTGGAATACTGCTGGTAAGAAGTGACAATAAAGATCATAATTAACTAATATTCAACGATGAGACACATTCTAATACTGCTAGCATTCTGTCATTTCTTGAATCTTGAAGCACAACAAAGGTTCACTAGTTCTAAATATGGTTATTCATTTATCATTCCTAATGGATGGCGCATAAAATCTCAAATCATCATGCCCGATACAGATGCAAAAATTGTTGATGATCGGGGAAATTCACTCATTGTTTCACTCAAGACTCTTCCTGCTGATTATAAAAGGGTTACTGCGATTGAAATTTTGTCAAAGTCACCGGATCAGGATCTTATCGATATTTGGTTTCCAACTTATGATAACGCATATGTTCTAAAACGAGGTATTACACTAATCGGGGGCAAGGAATTTTACTTTGCGCATATTAGTTGCCCATTTGAAGGAAATCTTCGCCTTATCCACAAAATGTATATGTACAATTGGAATGGTCGATCAATTTCCATCGATTGTGCTTCTATTAGTTCAATGACTTATGAGACTTCAGTCTATTTTGATGTGATGCTTCATTCATTTGAGTTTGGAAAGTGACAACATTATGTGATAGATAACCGACTATATATATTTAGAGATGGCAACTAATAATATTAAAACGCAACACCAGGCATTCCTACACTTTTTCAAGCAATTAGATATTGAAATGGTAGATATGTTGCTTGATGAAAATAGGACTTATTCAGATCTAAAGAAGTCTCTATTCATGACAAAATTGAGAAATGCCTTTAGTCAATTCATTGAAGCAGGGGATGATTGTCTGATTAGTTATCAGGGAGCATGTTGCTCTGAGGAGTGTGACAGCTGCGGGTGTAGTGGATTCTCATTTTATGGGAACAATTCTAGATTATTTATGGATTTGATCGTGAAGGAGGAACAAGGACGTGTCGTAGATATTTATGACTGTAGTGACTTTAAATCAAGCAGCCCTAAAAGAGATTTTGATAAGCGGATCAAAATAGATCGAATTGAATTTCCTTTCCAATAGTTATTAATAATATATGCAGCAAGTCTTTGGTGTTCTATTGGGTCTTTTGTTACTGCCATTGGTAATTCTTTTAAGAGGATTAACATTTATTATTAGAATGCTTGAAGGCAAGCTATTTTCAGATGGATCGATAGATAAAAAAGTTACATACGAATTCGTCAAAGCTGATATGCAATATTTCTCGCAGGAAATTGACTCCCATAGATGCTTAAAATGTGGCGTAGAGGCACAAGGCTTGTCTTGGTATCATTTTCGGTCATCAGATGCTTCATGGAGACATTTGGCTGGACGTGAAGGATTTTATTCAAAATGTCCAAAATGTAATGCTACCGTAAACAGTATTGTTACTGTTATGAATTAACTTTTGGTCAACCGTTTCGCTCAGATGGGCAAACTTCATTTGACCTGTACTTGTCTCACCATATATCTGATAAGCAGGTTGTTATTGCTTTTTTGGCCAATAATCATAAGTAGTTGTATATCAGTAAGATAAATCAATTAGATCGCTTAGGATTGAGTTAGATAATTGTCCTATCTCCGGTACACTGTAATTTTTGAAAATAATTTTAAAGGCCCTTCATGTGAGTGAGGGGCCTTTAAAATTTAAAAATTGATATCTGGATTCAATATTCTTTAAGCCAATCAAATTGATGCCTTTGTCT
>CAIRMY010000242.1 GCA_903879775.1 uncultured Bacteroidota bacterium | reverse complement strand
TCTGTTCCACTATTTTTCATTAAATAGGTTTTATTTTGATCAATATTCCCACCATTTTCTAGTGTATTTTGCTTAATGTATTGAACACCATAGATGAATTGATTTTGATTACCGAATGCATAACCGCCCTCATATTGCACAAGTAAAGTATTGAAAAGATGACTCACCCATTGATTCCAAACTTGCAGCTTTTCGGCCTTACCAAAGGTATATTCCCCTCCTAAGAAAACAACTTCCGATTTGGGTAGATTGCCAGCATAGTTCGACTTAGTGCCATTCACATTCACACCTTGACCGTAAATACCTATACTTTCACCTACCCCATACCAAGCAATGGTGCTTCGCGGTGATATTTGAGTGATGTGACCTAAATGAAACGTCATATTTTTTGAGGGACGATAGTCAGCCAACAAACCCTGAATTAACGTCGGACGCATACGTCCATCTTGAGGATTGATAAATGGGGAACGTATATGTTGTTTCCCGAATTTTATATCAAACTTCTGATTCGAATATTTGATATATAAATCTTCCAACCGATCTAAATCATGATGGTTTGATGGATTTGTCACATCAAAGAGCCCTAATTCATATCGATTGGGTTGATTGGAGGCAGAATCAAGTTTTGAAAAATCAGACGATTGAAGATCATAAATTGCATACCCACTAATACCAAGAGTAAAATTATTCCAAGTACCCGTTTCATAACCAATACCCACACCCACGGCATGAGCATAATAATCGGAAAGCCCCTCAGCATTGTCAGTTGCCATACTAAAAAATCTAGTATGCCCAAAAAAGGAACCTTTGCGCAAGAAATTCTGCAATGTTTTCGATTGACTATCCAACTTAACACGCTCATTGTGATGCAGATAAGGCCTATCTTGAGCTGATAAAATTTGAAAGTAGAAGAAAATTACAATGAAAAACAACTTTTGCATATCCACAAAAGTAGTTTGAAACAAAATTTTACTGAGTGACAATTGTCACAATAGAAATTTACATCAATAGAAAAAGAAGAAAAAGTACAACGCTGCCTCTATTCTTCGAACATTCTCATAATACCCGATGATGCTTCCGGATCTATTTTTAACACGGCCGTCGTTGATATAACCAATGATAGAACCAGAGCTATTTTTCACAGTTTCACCATTGAAATATCCAATGATAGATCCCGATGAATTTTTAATTCGCTCTTGATCAAAATAACCAATGATACTTCCAGAACTATTCTTTACACGCCCATCTTCTATGTAACCAGACACTGAACCTGAGCTATTTTTAACCCTCCCATTTTCAATGTAGCCAACGATAGATCCAGAGCCATTCTTAAGCCTTTGAGCATTGGAAATATTGCAAAAAATAATTGCAAAAACGAAAAATAAAACCTTCAAAATACCTTTAACAATCATATGGTTATCAATTAACTAAAGCTTTAGATACAAATCTCGTACCATTCTCTAAATGACCTACAATGAAATAAACCCCTTTAGACACATCTGAAATTTGGATATTCAGTTGATTGTTCTGTGCATGTTGATCCGATTTGAAATTGACAAATCTTCCTTGTAAATCAAAAATCTGTATGTTTTTTATTTTTGAAGGACAATTGATTGTGAACGCACCAGAACTAGGATTGGGAACAACAGAAAGTTCTATGTTATCCATTGAACTCACTGCACTAGGTCCAAAATATTGCTCGTAATATGCAGTATCTGATTCACAGTCTTGGGCGCTTATAAATTTGACAATGAATTTCAAGACACCTGTGTCGGAAACTCTAAATTTCAAGATTGAATCAGAGCTTGAAAATGGTTGACTCCATTGAACTTTATAATTTTTAGGCCATTGTGAATTTGGATTCACCATCATGATCATTGTATCGCCGGGATATATGGCAGGGCGAACAATTTTAAATTCCGGTTTTCTAGGAATCATATTGAAACTTAGCACCTTCGTTGTTGAATCAATGCAACCGTTAGACGTTTCAGCAATCAAGGTTATCACGCCTGTCATATCTTTAAATTCAATGCTCTTTGCATTCAAAATTTCACTGTTGTTGCCTGCAATTTTCAACTTCCATGTCAATTGATTTGCGGTATCACTTGCAGAAAGTTTATATGTCCCTCCAAAACAAATGTTTGAATCAGGATTAACCGAATACAATGCATTTGCAGCATTAAATACAACAAAAGTATCGTAATAAACATTTTTGCATTTATTTGAATCTTTTATCAAGTGAAAACGGGCATATTTTCCAGTAGATTTTGGCTTATAGAAAGCGGTATCTGATTTAGAAATTGTATCGGCACCGATGGTCCAAATTTGGGATCCGGCACTTTGAGATGTCATTTTTAAAGTTTCGCCAAGACAAATAGATTTTTTAGAAATAAAATTAGGTTTAGCATTCGGCAAATCAAAAATTGTAAATTTAACTGAATCAGAAAAAACACAACCAGAATCAGTTGTTAACTGCATTTTAACTATGTTAATACCGGATTTAAAAGTGCTTTTAAAGGAAACTGCGGTGTCTTTATTCAAAACACCATTCACAAACCAGGTTCTTAAGTATTTCGGATTAGGTCCAAACTTTAATTCTGCAACAATTACAGAGTCGGAAACGCAAGCGGTTTTGGTCGATGTTATCGCAATGGCTTTTGCTGAAATATTAACAGATGCTGATGAATATTCTCTGGCGCCCAATTGCCACCAGCTCCCCGATGCAGTTTTCATTAATTTTAATGGTCGAATTGAATACGTATGCGAACCAACTGTTGATTTTACCGAGATTGAAGTATCTGATCCTATTGTAATTTTAACTTTTTTCCAGTTTCCAGAAACCAACTCTTCAACTAAAACTGAATCAACATTGTCTTCATGTAAATCCCATCTAAACCTTACCATATCCGTACACTTCGCGATTGCTTTTGAATTTTGCAATGAGCCTAATGGATACATGGTTAAAGTAGGATCACCCATGAGTGCGGTATGCACACCACTCTGAAATCCAGCGGCGTTATAAAAGTAATATGAATTTACAGAGGTTAATGTTGCTGATGCCAATGGTGCACCTAAGGCGCATTCATGAAGCATCCAACATGGTCGACCACTCCAAACATTGGCAAGGCCCCAGCCCTTACTCGCTAAAGGAGCTCTCAACATATTGTCTGAATTGTCCCAATCGCCAAAATAACTTCCATACATCATAGTGAAAGGATTCAACAAACTATCTGATACAAAATTAGCACTACTGGACACCCCAGAACAACTTGTATAAGTGCCCGCACCACAACCATAACTCAAAAGATAAGATTGGTTCGACATTGTTGATCTATAATCTTTTTCAAATACAGAATCTTTAAATTGAACTGCAAAATTACGAAACCCACCAGAGGCAAAAGCTTCAGAATTAGAATACCCGAAATTATCATCAATCAATCCGCGGGCAACTGTTTTGTATTTGCCTCTTCTAAAATTTAAATCTTTATTTAAATACCTTTTCGTTAAAAATGTATCATTTCCAAATGAAGACATTCCAAACATGTCAACTCTACCAACAGGGATTTGTGCATATTGAATGGCAGTCAATGCTGTGCCAATTGGATTAATTCTGGAAATATCAAATTTTCCATCACTCGGAATATTTTGATTTTCGGATCTAGTGGCTTGGGTATTATTTACAGTATTGTCTGACCAATTCGAATAAAAATTACCGTAATACATATCGGCAGGCCAAGCACCAGTATGTTCTACATGTCCATCCGGCCTATAATTTCCACTGTACGGAACAGGTATATGTCCCAATAAAAATATTGACTTTATATTCAAAGAATCCGCATCCCATTGTGTTTTAATCCAAGTTTTAATTGAAGACACAGATGCAGTTCTTAATACAACTTTTGATAGAATATCCCACCCTTCTCTTTGTAGTTGATTTCTATAATCATTGATTTGACTTATCAAAGGAAGGCTATAATTTGAATCAATAATCAGCAACAACTTACCTAACTTTACCTTAGGCGCTAATTTATTTCCAATCATTACATATCCATTGCCAAGGAAACTATACAAAGATGATTTTTTTGCAATTCTATACTCAATTGGTTTTCCTCCTGAAAAATAAATATCAGTATATTTAGTTGAGGTTCCTGAAACAGAGTCAAGTAGCAGCCAATCTACTTTACTTGTAGAACGTTTAAAAATATAATACTTCTGAGCATTTGGGTCAGATTTCCACAGTATGTCTACTCCTCCAGAACTTTTTATTTCTGCGGATATTTCAACTGCAACATCTCGCGCAGTTTGTCCTAAAACAAACTCTAGATTCAACAAAAAAACGATAAGTATAATGTATTTTTTCATACAGATTTAGAAACCGTAAATATACAATCAAATATGAAGTTTCTTAAATCTGAGATCAAAACAAATCGACGCGAGTGTAAAATTTATATTAATAATTGCCTAAAAATGGAGCAGAAATTCACAATCAAATTACATTAAAGAAACAAAGTCAAAACATTTACATATTTATTTTACAATATGTCATTTAT
>CAIRMY010000241.1 GCA_903879775.1 uncultured Bacteroidota bacterium | reverse complement strand
TTAAACTCAGAAAATGAATAATCAAAAGATGATTTATCCCTAACATTATTATATTGGCCATTGTCATAGTAAGTCAAGTATTCACCAACAATCATGTTGTAATCCATGGTTTGATTTGTTTGGCTGTATCCAAAATTCCATGCGAAATTTTGATTTCTAGCCTTTTCATATGAAAAACCATAATTAACCTTTAACGCTGGTCCTTCAAAAATCAAATTCCCCATCAATCCTGTTAAATCAAACTGAACCAAGCCTGTTTTGCCCATGAATCCCGGATTCGACTGGGCTTGTATTTCATTATTTGCAGAAAATGCAAATATGATCACCAATATATTTCTTAGAAATCGCATTTTATATCCTCCTTGATTATTTACCATTGATGTGTTTAATTTCATAAATTGTTTTATAAATATGTGCCCTCAATAAATCTTGATTCAATTTATGTTGAAACGACTTATTTGAATAATACACTTGACGGCCAGTTTCTGTGTTATATGCCATAACTTTTTCTTTGAGCACACAATCGTTTTGAAACTGTTGAGCCAAATAAAATGGGAAATAAAATGGCAATGCAAAAGAATAAATAAGTCCTTGAATATCGAATGGTCTCGGAATAACAATATACTCATAATTAACATTCAACAAATAAGGAGAGCTTTCCTCTTTAGACATCCCATTTAAATATTGTTTGTAGAATAGAATCATTTGATTTGTGTCGTTATTTAAACGTTCAGAAAGCCAATCGTTTGAAATAGAATAACGATTTAGGTCTTCAGTTTTTAACGATTTGCCTACTGAATTATCCAATACATCAACATCATTATTGGTTGCGTTAGGCACGTAATTCCAATTGTCTAAAATTTGATTTTTTGCAATTTCTTCGGCAAAATAATTTCGCTTGGTTTCTATATTGTCGTAAAAAATATCAACTTTGCCATTTGAGTAAATAATTTTAGGCTGCATTAACACCATATTTTGAACGTTTTTATTTGAACGAGCATACCTTACGGCATCCAACTTTTCGCGCTCGGTATAAGATAATTTAGATGGATTGGCACTGTAACTGGTTGTTTCAATTTTAACTGAATCGAAATATTTCTCCAAATCATCCTTTTGCTTATCCGTTAAATGATAAAACGCTCCATAATAATAAATGTTATTTACAACAACCTCTCCGCTTGAGTTACGTGCTATTCTCGACCTTGGATTTTTAAGTTTTCCATCGGAAATTGTAGCGGTGGTATCAATTTGAGGTTTCTTTTCTGGTTCAACAGCAGCCGGTTTGAAAGAAGTAAAGTCTTTCAATTTAAAATTGCCTTTGGTCTGTATCAAAGTAAAGGTTCTATCACAAATAGATCGCACAAATTCATCAGATTTATTTGACGTATAAATCTCCCAAATTAAACTTGAAGCCAAAGCACCAAAGTCTCTTGAATCTAGTTTATTAAATGCCGCTGAAATAGGACGCCAGTCGCCACGGTTATAATTCACACTAAGCCCGTAATCATCTAAATTATGTTTATTCAACTTATGCTCAACAATGCCATATAAACTCATTGCCGCAACTTTATTTAAAAAATGATTCTTGCCATAAAGGAGTTCAACAACTTTTGCAAGGTAATAACTACGGCCAAAATCAGCTCTTTTGATATACGATAAAAGCAACTCAAAACGCGAAATCTGTTGCATTAATATAAAATCCTTCTCTCCCACAACAAACTTTTGTCTACCTCGATATTCCTTTTTATCAACTTGTAATTTCAGTTGATCAATTCGTTTATCTAAACTTGGATGGGTGCTCGATTCTTCGTCACTCTCTTCTTTTTCAATTTTATCATCAAATTCTTTTGCTGTTTTTAACTGCGCTTGAATATTCTCATAAATATAGGTTGGGAATTTAAAATTGGGCTTTTCAAATCCCTCAAGTGTCATTGTTGTTTCTAAAAATGGAAATTCGGTAAACTTCAACATTTCAAAAACATATATCCCTTCAGATAAATCATATTTTGAATTTTTGACTAGCTCGTAGCCTAATTCATCAGCTTCATATTCTTGCTCTTTACTAAATCTATAAAGGCGTTTCAATTTAGACTCTAATTCGCCATAGTTTCTTCTCGATTCTGTAATGGTTTTTTTCACCTCTTTATATTGTTTGAGGGAATGTTTTTTTACAAAATGCTGGATTTCATGTGCAAGAATTACAGCCAATTGAGATTCATTTTCAATTCTAGCCAACAAACCAATTGTTACAACAACAATTCCATTGTGGGTTGTATATGCATTCGGGATATGCGACTTTAATACAAAAATTTGTAATTGATCTCTCAGTGTTTGGTTATCTTTCAATAATTCGTCGGCCACATTATTTACATACTCCGTCATTGGATCGCCATAAAGGATTTGACCGCTCGTAAGAAGTTGATCTTCAAAGAAGCTTGATTCTACAGCATGATCCATTTCAGTTTTCTTTTCAGAACGCTTTCCCGACTTACCTTTAATATCTTTCATCGCTTCTTTTGCCTTAGCGCTTGTAGTTCTCGTGAGAATAGCTGGAACCGGTCCTTGGCATTTTTGAGGCTGATATTGATTAAAATCAATTTGAAAATTCGCGTTTTTTTCAGGTGTTTGACCAAAAAGAGAAGAGAAACTCCCACTTAATGCAACAAAACCTATTGCTAACTGCCTTAATTTCATTTGTTTATATATATTTAAGTATGAATTAATTAGTTCTGAAAGTTAAGAAATATTTCACAAAATAAAAATGAGTTGAACTTCTACATTCAACTCATTTTTTAAATCAGTCATCAAATGAAAAATTGCCATTTTGGCATATTTCAACAATTAATTACCAAAAATTAGAACATGACATAAATTTTACACTTAGAAAATATCCTTCATTTTGTCAAAAAAGGATTTATCTTTTTCGTCTGGTTTAAAGTTTTTACTTTCTTGGAGTTTCAATAGAATATCTTTTTCTTCAGACGACAATTTGGAAGGAACGAAAACATTCACAACAATTAATTGATCGCCGGTACCATAGCCATTCAAATCGGGAAAGCCTTTTCCCTTTAAACGAAGAATTTTACCGGCTTGTGTACCTGCATCTACCTTAATTTTTGCCTTTCCATCTAAGGTAGGTACTTCAACACTCGCACCCATAGCCGCTTCCGGAAAACTTAGCCATAAATGATAAATTACGTTGTTGTTATCTCTTTGTAAATCTTCATGTGCAATTTCTTCAATTAACACAATCAAATCGCCAGATGCGCCCGCAGCAGGTCCTTGATTTCCTTTGCCATTCACACTCAATTGCATACCATCTGCCACACCGCCTGGAATTTTAATTGAAGTTTCAAATTCTTGGCTAATTAGGCCTTGTTCATTGGCATCTTTGGGTTTGCTCTCTATTACCTTACCTAATCCTTGACAAATTGGGCAAGCGCTTTGCGTAGCCATTTGGCCTAGAAAAGTATTTGTTACTTTTTTAACCACCCCAGATCCACCACAGTGTTTACAAGTTGCGTATGAAACACCTTCTGCCTGAACCATTCTTTTGTACTTGACCTTCTTTTCAACACCGGCACGCATTTCAGAAAGGGTCAATTTTAGTTTTATTCTAATATTTGAACCTACAGTTCTACGAGAACCACCTCTTCCACCGCCTCCACCGCCAAAAAACGAACCGAATACACTGTCATCTCCGAAAACATCGCCAAATTGACTGAAAATATCATCCATACTGAATCCGCCGCCACCGCCGAATCCAGAGTTCCCACCTACACCAGCATGACCAAACTGATCATACTTACGACGCTTTTCTTCATTTCCTAAAGCATCATATGCCTCAGCGGCCTCTTTAAAGCTCTCCTCAGCTTCTTTATTACCCGGATTTTTATCTGGATGGAATTTAATTGCTAACTTTCGGTAAGCCTTTTTAATTTCTTCAGCTGTCGAAGATTTCGACACGCCGAGTATATCATAATAATCTCTTTTACTCATCTTATCAATTAATTACCAACAACAACTTTGGCAAAACGAATCACTTTATCGTGTAATAAATATCCTTTTTCAACTTCATCAATAACTTTACCCACTAAATCTGGCGTAGGTGCAGCGAATTGAGTAATTGCTTCGTGCAGCTCTGGATCAAAATCATTGCCCTGTGCATCCATTGGTTTCAATCCATTTTTCTCAAGTATAGAATACAACTTCTTATAAATCAGACTCATTCCTTCAATGGCTTCTTTCGACATATCCTTGGAGGTTTCCATCGATTTCAAAGCCCTTTCCATGTCATCTATAACAGGCAAAACATTCAAAATCACATCTTTACTTGCCGTTTGCATCCATTCAAGTCTTTCCTTTGTAGTTCTTCGTCTAAAATTATCAAATTCACTATACAAACGGATATACTTTTCTTTTTCAGCCTGCAATAAATCTGTTTCCGAGGTCTCAATTGATTCAGAAGTTTCAACCGATTCCTCAGTGTCATTCGATTCCATTTCTTGTGGCTCTAAATTTTCGTCTATTGGTTCGCTCGATAAATTGTCTTTCGTTGTCATATTCACTTACGCAATCACAAAGATTTTGCCATAATTATTTAAATGCCAATATGTCATATAAACAAAATGTCATTATTAATTGTTTATTTTGTATCATGTTCACAGGAATCATTGAATCATTTTCTACCGTAGTTGACATCCGTCAAGAGGGATCAAATGTTGTATTCCATTTACAATCAAACATTTGCAACGAATTCAAGATAGATCAAAGCATCTCCCACAATGGCATTTGTTTAACGGTTACCGAAATTAACGAAAAGAAATATTCTGTAACTGCAATTAAAGAAACTTTGAGTCGGACAAACCTAGGACAATTAAACATTGGCGATAAGGTGAACATAGAAAGATGCCTTAAAGCTGGAGACCGTTTTGATGGACATTATGTTCAAGGTCATGTAGATTGTATTGGGCACGTCGATGAAATTCATGATTTAGACGGCTCGCACATGATTTTTATTTCACATCCAATTGAAGCGGGAATAACCGTTGGAAAAGGTAGCATAACAATCAACGGAATTAGTTTAACTGTAATCGACAGCTTTCCAGACGCATTCAGTGTTGCAATCATACCTTACACCTGGGAACATACAAATCTTCATCTGTTGAAAGAAGGGGATTCCGTAAACATTGAATTTGATGTTCTAGGGAAATATTTACAAAAAATTAAACTTATGGGTGGCTGATTTAACAATTTTGTTTACTTTTTACTTTAAAATTATTCTAAATAAACATCTTTAGTTCACATTAAACACCTATTTGTCTTACTATTTGTTAAATTTGTAACCAATCAAATAAAAAGATAAAAATAATATTTATGGGAGTTTTGTCGTTCTTGTTTTCTTCTAGCATTGGTAGAAAACTAGTTATGGCAGTGACCGGAGTTTCACTCATCGCCTTTTTGGTGGTTCACTGCGCAATTAATGCTTGTGTTTTTTTTATGGATGAAGGGGCAACTTTTAATGCTGCCGCTGAATTCATGGCTCATAACTGGTTTATTCGTCTTGCTGAGGTTGGATTAATTGGTGGTTTGTTGATTCATATTGTGCAAGGCTTGTCTCTCACAATAGACAACATGAAAAAAAGAAACAACAAATACGGGGCAGCTCCAAAAAGATCAAATAGTACATGGTATTCTAGAAGCATGGGCTTATTAGGAACTATTTTATTATTATTCTTGGTTATGCACCTAAAAGATTTCTGGATTGTTAGCCGCTTTGATGCTCAAGGTGGATTAACCGAATCAAAAACTTTATATCATTTCATGTTGGAAGTTTTTGCCAATCCTGTTCCAGTAACTTTATACGTTTTGGGATGTATTAGTTTGGCTTATCATTTACTGCATGGTTTCCAAAGTGCATTTCAAAGTTTTGGCTTGAACCACCCAATTCTAACTCCGATGATTCAAACATTGGGTGCTGCATTTTCAATCATTGTTCCATTGGTATTTGCTTCAATACCGGTTGTTATACATTTAGGCTTGATTAAATAATTTTATGAAATTAGAATCAAAAATTCCAGAAGGTCCAATCTCCGAAAAATGGACCAAATTTAAAAGCACGGCTCCGTTAGTGAACCCT
>CAIRMY010000240.1 GCA_903879775.1 uncultured Bacteroidota bacterium | reverse complement strand
CAATTTACAGATGGATTGGGTCATACTAAAGTTTTTATGATATTGACAATTGCGGCCTTATTGTTAAATGTTTTTTTAAATTGGATATTAATCTACGGTAATTGGGGAGCACCCGCGCTGGGGGTTGAAGGTTCAGCATATGCAACGTTGATTTCGAGAATACTTATGGCATTGGTGGGTTTGTGGTATGTGCGGTATTCTAGATTAATGAAACAATATTTACCTGAAAAGATGCCCAAATGGAAATCGGTTCTTCCAGAGATGAAACCTATTTGGAAAATGGGGATTCCTTTGGCTTTGCAAACGTTTGCGGAATGGGCATGCTTTGCGCTATCTGGGGTGATGGTTGGTTGGTATGGATCTGCACAGTTAGCAGCTCATGCAGTGGCTTTAAACATAGCTTCTGTAACATATATGATTGCTAGCGGTGTTGCTATGGCTGGGTCCATTCTAGCAGGAAATAGTTATGGGGAACGAAATATTGTTAAATTAAAAAAAGTGGCTCATGCTACATTTTTATTGTTAACCATTTTTGAAGTTTTTAACGCAATTGTATTTATGCTCTTCAACAAACAAATTGCTGCATTGTATCGGGTTGACGATGACGTGTTGCCCTATATTTTGCCATTGTTGTTGCTTGCTGCATTGTTCCAAATTTCTGACGGAATACAAGCAGGTGCTATGGGGCTTTTACGTGGAATTAAAGATGTGGTTTGGGCAAGTATCATCTCAATCGTTTCATATTGGGTGATTTCCTTGCCATTGTCGTTTTATTTTGGGGATTACAGAATTTCTTATCATGAGGGACATTTTATTAAAGTCCATGTGCCAAATTCTATTTGGGAAAGTGGTCAAGTTTATGGCGTTTGGATTGGATTTACAGTTGGGTTGTTTGTCGCATCCATTTTTGGGGTTTACCGCTTTTACAGTCGATTAAATAAATTGAAATTTTAAATGAATATGAGAAAATATTTTATAGTGGCATTGTTGTTTCCCATGAGTGTATTTGGTCAAGATTTTAAGTGGGACAGAACATTGGATGTGTTGGTGTCGCCATCGATTTCAACGGGTTTTTTAGGCGGAATTACAGCCGATGAAAAAGGAGGTTTTAAATCGGAACAATTGGCCGATTCATTTAAGAAATCTGATGTTTCAAATTCGTTTGTCAACTTTGGAATTGCATTCACATTTAGGAAAACGGATAGAAAGGCATTCTCTGTTGGGATGTCTTATTTAACAACTGGATTTACGCGCCAAAAGGAAGGGAATATGTTCAATTATTTGCCGCATCCTGAACTTTCTGTGTATGCAAATTTATCTGAAGGCCCAACGCAAATATTGAATTATGATTTCAATTATACCTATTTAACACTTGATTTGCATTATTTAGGAAGAATAGATGGGGCAACAATGGTTTTAAAAAACACGAAATGGTGGTATTTTTTAGGGGTAGCTCCTTCTTTGTTAATAAAGCATAATGTGGTTCTTAGAACCCAGGGTTTTACTTTGGTCGAAGGTAATAATTTGGAAAAATATGATTATACAGTAGATTACAATTCAAAGGGAATTTATTCTAATGCCTATGGGGCTTATAACATTACAAAGGTTAGTCCCCCAGCTGTGAATGTGTTTCTTACTGCTGGTACTAGGTTTGATTATACATTGACGGAAACTATGCATTTGGTTTTACAACCAAAAGTAAATCTGCCAATCTTGCCCTCTGCAACGGGTGTGCAAGTGGCTTGGTGTCCTCAAGCTTCTATTGATGTTGGTATTATTTGGCCTTTACATTGAGAGAACCAATTTTTCGTATAAATGAAAAAAACCTCGAAGAAACTTCGAGGTTTTTTTTATAAGTAGGTAAATAGAATTACTTACCGTTTAGTTTAGCTCTAGTATATTCTCTGTTAAGGGTTGCAATGACTGACAATGGAATTCCTTTAGGACATTCAGCAGCACAAGCACCGGTGTTGGTACAAGCTCCAAATCCCTCAGCATCCATTTGATTCACCATGGCAACAACGCGACTTTGACGTTCAGCCTGACCTTGTGGCAAAAGACTTAATTGGGTTACCTTAGCACCTACGAAAAGCATAGCGGAAGCATTTTTACAAGCACTCACGCAAGCACCACAACCAATACAGGTAGCAGCCTCGAAAGCTTCATCGGCGATATCTTTGGGAATAAGAATATTGTTTGCATCAACCGCGTTTCCAGTATTTACAGAAACGAAACCACCTGAAGCAATGATTCGATCAAAAGATGAGCGGTTAACACTTAAATCTTTAATTACAGGAAAAGCATTTGCTCTCCAAGGTTCAACAACAATTGTGTCGCCATCATTGAAACTTCTCATGTGTAATTGGCAAGTGGTAATGGCTTGTTTTGGTCCATGAGGATTGCCATTAATGACCATGCTGCACATACCACAAATACCTTCACGGCAATCGTGATCAAAAGCAACTGGCTCTTTGCCATCATGAATTAATTGTTCGTTTAAAACGTCGAACATTTCCAAGAAACTCATGTCAGGATTCGTTTCAACGCTATAATTTTCAAAATTACCT
>CAIRMY010000239.1 GCA_903879775.1 uncultured Bacteroidota bacterium | reverse complement strand
TTGTATTGCAACATATTCAAACCATTAGCCGATTTTGTATCGGCGTTTGTTTTGTTAGTTATACTATCCCCAATAATTGTCTGTTCAGGTTTATTACTTTTAATAGCCAACAAGGGGAAGGTGTTTTTTTTTTCAACAAAGACCAGGACTTAATAGCAAGCCATTTAAGATTGTTAAGTTTAAAACAATGAGGGATGCTTTTGATTATCAAGGCAACCCATTGCCTGATGAGGTTCGTTTAACAAAAATTGGTGGATTTGTTCGATCAGCATCATTAGATGAGTTACTGCAGTTAGTAAACGTCCTAAAAGGAGATATGAGTTTAGTTGGTCCAAGACCTCTTTTGATGCATTATCTACCGCGTTATTCCAAAGAACAAGCCCGCCGCCACGAAGTTAAGCCCGGTATTACTGGCTGGGCTCAGGTTAACGGTCGCAATGCAATTTCTTGGGAAGAAAAGTTTCGATTAGATGTTGACTATGTTGATAAGCAATCATTTTGGTTGGATTGTAAGATCCTTTGGATGACATTTTTAAATGTTATTCAGAGAAAGGGTATAAGTGCTGATGGTCATGCTACCATGGAGGAGTTTAAGGGAAGCAAATGATTTAAACATGGAATCTTGGGGACTATATTGTCAAAAAATTGAATCCGGTTTGAAGATTCCTGATGCGAAAAGTGCACAGTTAAATCGTTTCAAGGCAAGGTATGATTTAGCTAGGAATTTTAAGAAACTAGAGATAATCAAGGCAACTGAGAGAACTACGAAAGGTTACGCTTCTATATTTTCTGTTTTCCTTGCATATAATGCTGCTGAAAAACTTGGGAATATTATTGATTTTCAAATTTTAAAATGGGAGCTTAATGATATTGAACTTGCAGCACAACTTAGAAAGTTGCTGATTGTATTGAACCTTGATGTTGATGAATTTGTGCAAGGCAAACTGAAGGATTATTTTGATGATTTTATGCAAGGAGGTACGGACAATATTAGAATCCCAGCAACAGTTATCAGAAATTCGTTTGCCCATGGTAGTTTAACTCCAAGTATTTTGAAAGCTACAACAAAAGGAAGACAGAAAACCTTAAATAGGGTGGCGGTTATATTGCTCAAAGAAACTAAGCGAATATTTACAAATTGGGTAGATTCATTGGAGTCATAACCAATTGAAATAGTTTTAAATCGAAATTCTAAATGATTGACCGCCTCAATGTTTGATACTACTTCAAGTACATCTTCCTTACCGTCTTTGGTAAGGGTTTTGGGGATAGAATCGTCAAAGAAAACAAAAATGGGACGATTTCTCCAAAATCATCCCATTCATAATTTAATTGTTCACCTTAGGTAGTTGTTACAATGCCACTTGTTCAATAGTTAATCGATGGGTCAGGACAAGGTTTAAACACCACGACCATCGACGGGAACGGTGCTGAGTACTTCGCATTGCCAAATTTCAACCTCCCTTTTATAAATTCAATCTCCACGCCACATTTGTTGTAGATGTTTTCGTGGAACCATTTGGTATCGGTTCGGGCGGGTAACAATGAAACCACTGTTGATTTGGTACAGTTCGCCTCCTGAAACGCCTTCTCAATCCAACTTTTGATGGTTTTTCCATAGGGTGGATTCATCCAAACGGTCCCTTCCCATGTTTGGTTTAATCCATTGTCGTCGGGGGTAAAGTATTCCAGACACTTTGCATTTTCTGGAAGAGCACAAACATCCAAGGTGAAATTGTACTGTTGGTTATATTGGTCAAAAAACCACTGCGGCGTGGACCAATTCACTGATGCCGATG
>CAIRMY010000238.1 GCA_903879775.1 uncultured Bacteroidota bacterium | reverse complement strand
TCATAATGTAGTTATTTTGGGAGGCTTGGTAGGAGACCCCATCACTAAAAAATATCCAAAAGCTTCTAATGAAATTAATGACATAGGAGTACAAGCGTGCATTGACTTCTTTGATGATAAAAGATTGAATCGTCTGATTTTTATTTCAACTTGTTCAAACTACGGTTTGATTAAAGAGGACGAGCTGGCTGATGAGAACTTTGAGCTGAACCCGTTATCACTTTACGCTAAAGCCAAAGTTGGTGCTGAATTACATTTAATGTCAAAAAAAGACAAGGTTCAATATACAGGAACGGTTTTGAGATTTGCAACGGCATTTGGGCTTTCTCCTAGAATGAGGTTTGATTTAAGCATAAGTGAATTTGTACGTGATTTATACTTTGGTGAAGAGTTGCTGGTGTTTGATGAGCACACATGGAGACCTTATTGCCATGTTCGTGATTTTGCGAGGTTAATCGATTTGGTTATTAATGCAGATTCTGAAAAAGTTTATTTTGAAGTTTTTAATGCTGGAGGAGAGGTTAATAACTTTACGAAGAAAATGATAGTAGACACTATTGCTGCTTATATTCCTGGAGCGCAAATTAAATTTGGAGCCAACGGGAGCGATCCTAGGAATTATAAGGTTTCCTTTAAAAAAGCAAAAGACACACTTGGTTTTGAACCAAAATTCACTGTAAAAGATGGAATTGAAGAATTAATCCATGCCCTAAAAATTGGAGTTTATGGCGATTCTCTCGGCAATAAGAATCGTTATGGTAATTATGAAATTGAATATTAAATAATACTATATGTTTGGCGAAGTTATAAGCTTTATAAAAGATAAATTCGGCACTAACGATTTTATTCCTCTGCATGCGCCTGTATTTGCAGGTAATGAGCGTGCTTATGTGATGGATACTTTGGATTCTACTTTTGTATCGTCTGTTGGGGCTTATGTTGAACAGGCAGAGATAATGATGGCTGAAATTTGTCAGACTCAAAGGGCAGTCGCTGTGGTAAATGGAACTTCGGGTTTACAAATTGCTATGCAGTTAGCTGGGGTAAAACTAGGAGATGAAGTGCTCACTCAAGCTTTGACTTTTGTAGCTACAGCTAATGCTATACAATACATCGGTGCTGAGGCTGTTTTTTTGGATGTGGATTGTGATACTATGGGGCTTTCCGCCAAAGCTGTTGCTGAATTTTTGGAGGAATTTGGTGAAAAACGAGAGAACGGAACCCATAATAAAAAAACTGGAAAAAAAATAGCAGCTTGTATTCCTATGCACACATTTGGTTTTCCTGTACATTTGGATGCTCTTATGGCTATTTGTACTGAATGGAATATTCCTTTAATTGAGGATGCTGCAGAATCACTTGGGAGTTATTATAGAGGCAAGCATACTGGGTCTTTTGGTCAATTGGGGGTAATTTCTTTTAATGGCAATAAAATCGTTACATGTGGGGGTGGAGGCATGATTGTAACTCAAAATGAAGAACTTGGAAAGTTAGGCAAGCACCTTACGACTACAGCTAAAGTGCCGCATCCTTATGAATACGTACATGATCAGGTGGGCTATAACTTTAGAATGCCCAATTTGAATGCGGCTTTGATTTGTGCGCAATTGGAGCAGTTAGAAGCCTTTTTAGCTAATAAACGTGTATTAGCAAATGAATATGCTGTTTTTTTTGAGAGTCAGGGGATTAAGTTCAGAACAGAATTGGAAGACACCCAAGCCAATTATTGGTTAATGTGTGTAGAGCTTGAGAATTTAGAAGAACGCAATGCTTTTTTAAAAGCCACTAACGAAGCCAAAACCATGACACGGCCGATTTGGCAGTTGATGTATCGCTTACCTATGTACAAACATTGTTACCGTGATGCCCAAAAGAATGCTGAATTTTTAGAGGAAAGAATAGTAAATATACCAAGTAGTGTCAGACAGTAAGAAAGTTTTTCTTTTTGGTTATTCCGGTCATGCATACGTGATTATAGAATCATTTGTTGCAGCTGGTTTTTCCATAGCTGGTTATTTTGATTATCAAGAAGCTACTTCAAATCCTTATAAAATTCCTTATTTGGGCTACGAAGGGCAAGTGGATGTAAATTCTATCGTTAAAAATAATTTTGTCTTTCCCTCTATTGGGGATAACGCCGTAAGAGCTAAATTGGTTTGTTTTTTCGAAAAACAAAAATTACAACAATGTACTTTGATTGATCCCAGTGCTAATGTTTCTCCTACTTCGAAAATAAATGTTTCTACATATATTGGTAAGAACGCCAGTGTTAATGCGCTATCGAATATTGGCAAAGGGGTTATAGTTAACACCTCAGCTGTTGTTGAGCACGAATGCGTAGTTAAGGATTTTTGTCATTTAGCACCGGCATCAGTTCTCTGCGGAAATGTAATAGTAGGTGGGTCAACATTTATTGGGGCAAATACGACTGTGATAAATAATATATCTATTAGTGGAGATGTCATTTTGGGCGCCGGGAGTATTGTGGTGAAATCAATAAACCAAAAAGGAATTTGGGTTGGAAATCCTTCAAAAAAAATAAAATGAGTAAAAAAGTTGTCATAATTGCAGAGGCTGGTGTGAATCACAATGGGGATTTAAAAAAAGCCCTTGCTTTAGTAAATGCTGCCGCTGATGCTGGAGCAGATTATGTGAAGTTCCAGACTTTCAAAGCTGAGAAAATAGTGAATCCATACGCTCAAAAAGCAGATTACCAAAAGAAAAATATGCAGGGTGAAGAGAATACGCAATTTGGGATGCTTAAAAAGTTAGAAATGGGTGAGCATTGGTATCCTGTTTTAATGGAAAGATGTGTCGAAAAAGGCATAAAATTTTTATCGACAGGATTTGATCAAGATAGTATTGAATTTTTGAATAATTTAGACATTCCATTTTTCAAAATACCATCAGGTGAGTTAACTAACAAGCCGTATTTAAAACACATTGCTTCAAAGGGAAAGAATATCATTTTATCTACCGGAATGGCATATTTGGCTGAAATTGAAAGTGCTATAGAAATTCTCGAGGGTGAAGGTATTTTAAGAGATAAAATTATTGCACTACACTGCAATACTGAATATCCAACACCTTTTGAAGACGTTAATTTATTGGCAATGAATCAAATCAGAGATAATTTAGGCGTCGAGGTCGGTTATTCAGACCATACAATGGGCATTGAGCTAGCGATTGCAGCAGTGGCATTGGGGGCTGTTGTTATTGAGAAGCATTTTACACTAGACAGATCTTTACCAGGGCCTGATCACGCTGCCTCACTAGAGCCAATTCAATTAAAAGATATGGTTAAGTCAATTAGAAATATTGAGAGTGCTCTCAGCGGTTCAGGGATAAAGGAGCCAAGTAATTCTGAGTTAAAAAATATAAATGCCGTGAGAAAAAGTCTGCATTATATTCAAGATTTTCCAGCTAATCATGTTGTAACTAATAA
This sequence comes from uncultured Bacteroidota bacterium, assembly GCA_903879775.1. Lineage (GTDB taxonomy): Bacteria > Bacteroidota > Bacteroidia > NS11-12g > UBA955 > VMCP01. The sequence continues at coordinate 50 of CAIRMY010000238.1, read as the reverse complement.
TGATTTGGTTGCATTGAGGCCTGGAACTGGCATCAGTCCTATGGAAATCG
>CAIRMY010000237.1 GCA_903879775.1 uncultured Bacteroidota bacterium | reverse complement strand
TGCAACAGTAATTATATTTTTATTTTCTGCTTTAGCATTCGATAAAACATGGATTACTCATATAATAAATCAAACACATACTAATTTTCAATTAGATTATTTTACCAATAATTATCAAAATATAGCACTCTCATTTTTTGTTGTAATAGCATTGTATTTTCTATTATCACTTGTTTTTTCTTTGCCAAATAAACCATTGATTTTACAGGCATCCTACAAGAAAATGATTTTTGGACTACTAATCGGATTGACCGTTTTTTTGATTTCGCCGGATAAAAACAATGAGATGTTGGTTTTTACATTTATGCCACTATCTGTTATGTGCACCACAAACATAGAATATTCTCAAAGTAAAATGTATCAGGAAATAGTTTTGTTGTTACTAATTACAGGATGTTTTTTTAGTTTTTTTTCCCAACTATAATTTGCTTCCGTAAGCCAAATCACCGGCATCACCAAGACCAGGAACAATGTAGTTTTTCTCGTTAAGTTTTTCATCAATCGCGGCAATCCAAAGATGAAAACTGTCTGGAAGATTTTTTTGAAGATAAGCAATCCCTTCCGGAGCAGCAATTATCACTGCAATATGAATTTCTTTCGGTTTTTGTTCCAAATGTAATTTATTTAAAACGGCCACTATCGATTGCCCTGTGGCTAACATAGGATCAATTAAAATCAGGTTTTTATTTTCAAAAGAAGGAGCAGCTTGGTATTCAACTAAAATATCAAATTTATCATCGTTGTCATAATGATGGCGATAGGCCGACACAAAACCATTTTCTGCATTGTCAAAAATATTCATAAATCCGGTATGCAAGGCCAATCCGGCACGAAGAATGGAACACAAAACCACATGATCGGCAATTGTTGTTGTATGTTTGATGCCTAGCGGAGTTTGAACATCAATAGCTGTATATTCTAAAGTCTTACTCAGTTCATACGCCATGATTTCACCAATGCGCTCTATGTTTTTCCGAAAACGCATACTGTCTTTTTGAATGTTTACATCGCGAATTTGTGCCAAAAAATGATTGAGAATGCTATTGTTTTCAGAAATATTGTGAAGATGCATGAATGTGGGAATTTGTATGTTTACGTAAAAGTATAAAAACTATCTTTGCACCCGAGACCTTTTTGTCGAATTTGATAAAATAAAATAAAAATTAACCTTATGTTCTCACAATTTGCATTTCCTGTTTTCGAACAAAGTATTAAAGACTATCACATTATAGACGATGTGTATCAACCCACATTGAACCCATACTCCAAAGGGACTATTGAATATTTATTGTATGCCAAAAACTGGGTTGATACCGTACAATGGCATTACGAAGACATTATTCGTGATCCAAATATTGATCCTGTTGCAGCTTTGGTCTTAAAGAGAAAAATTGATGCCTCAAATCAGGTTCGTACGGATATGGTGGAATATATTGACAGTTATTTTCTGCAAAAACACAAAGATGTTACCATAAAACCAAACGCAAAAATTAACACCGAAAGTCCGGCTTGGGCAATCGATCGTTTGTCAATTTTGGCTTTGAAAATATATCACATGAGTGAAGAGGCAAATCGTGCTGAAGCAACTGCTGAACACAGAGCAAAATGTCAAGAGAAACTCAACGTTTTGTTAGACCAAAAAAGCGACATGTTTATTTCTATCAATGACTTGTTGACCGATATTGAAAACGGCGACAAATTCATGAAAGTGTACAAGCAAATGAAAATGTACAACGATGACGATTTGAATCCGGTGTTGTATCAAAATAAGAAATAACCTTTATTGTCATTCCGACGAAGGAGGAATCTCATCACTTGATTAAGATTATGTGATTTCTCCTTGCAGTCGAAATGACAAATTTATGATATGCCAAACCCAATCCAACATATAGCTGTAATTCGATTGTCTGCCATGGGCGATGTTGCGATGATAGTTCCTGTTATTAGAGCATTTGTTGAGCAAAATCCAAATGTAAAAATCACAGTTGTTTCCCGACCATTTTTCAAACCTTTTTTTAACGGAATTCCGAATGTGAATTTTTTTTCCGTTGATGTCAAAGGAAGGCACAAAGGGTTGAAGGGCTTATTGAAATTGCATTCCGATTTAAAGCAATTGAATATTGATGCTGTCGCCGATTTGCATAAT
>CAIRMY010000236.1 GCA_903879775.1 uncultured Bacteroidota bacterium | reverse complement strand
ATGAAAAAACAAATTCTGTTGACTTAACAGAAAAAGGAATTGAGTTAATTACCGGAAATGCTGAAGATCAAAATTTCTTTATTCTTCCAGACGTTGGACTTGAAATTGCTGAAATTGAAAAAAGCAGTCATTCTGATGAAGAGAAAATTGCATTGAAAGATAAACTCATGCAAGAATTTGCGGAGAAAAGTGAACGAATTCATTCTGTACAACAATTGTTAAAAGCTTATACCCTATTTGAAATTGATGTTGAATACATTATCCAAGAAGGAAAAGTAAAAATTGTAGACGAGCAAACTGGTCGTATCATGGAAGGTCGTAGATATTCAGATGGTTTGCACCAAGCAATTGAAGCAAAAGAAAATGTAAGGGTTGAAGCAGCAACACAAACTTACGCAACCATTACCCTTCAAAACTATTTTAGAATGTACCACAAGCTTGCTGGTATGACAGGTACTGCTGAAACAGAAGCTCAAGAATTATGGGATATTTATAAGTTAGGTGTAAAAGTTATTCCTACAAACAGGCCTGTGATTCGTAAAGATTATGAAGATTTAGTTTACAAAACGAAGCGAGAAAAATACAATGCAGTCATTGATGAAGTTGTTGCACTGAGCGAAGCTAAGCGCCCAGTATTGGTAGGTACAACATCAGTGGAAGTGAGTGAATTATTGTCGCGTATGTTAAAATTACGTGGCATTAAACACAATGTATTAAATGCAAAACAACACCAAAAAGAAGCTGAGATTGTTGCTGAAGCAGGTTACCCATCTGCAGTTACAATTGCAACCAACATGGCTGGTAGGGGTACCGATATTAAAATTTCCGATGAAGTAAAATCTTTTGGTGGTTTGGCCATTATTGGTACAGAACGCCACGATAGCCGACGAGTTGACCGCCAGTTAAGAGGTCGTGCGGGTCGTCAAGGTGATCCAGGAAGTTCAAGGTTTTATGTAAGTTTGGAAGATGATTTAATGCGTATTTTCGGCGCTGAGCGTGTTTCAAACTTGATGGACAAAATTGGTTACAAAGAAGGCGATGTCATTGAACATAGTTGGATGACCAAAACCATCGAAAGAAACCAAAAAAGAATGGAGCAAAACAATTTTGGTATCCGTAAGAGATTGCTTGAATACGATGATGTAATGAACAAACAACGTTCGAACATTTACCGTATGAGAAAAAATGCATTGTTTGGCGACAAATTAAGCATCGATTTACGCAATATGTTGTACAATTGGTGTAATGATACTGTAAATAACCATAAGGAAGGAAGTAACTATGAAGAGCTTGAACTTGAAGTGATTCGTACCCTAGCAATGGGAGTTCCTTTTGATGAAGCAACTTACGACACTAAAAAAGCAGAAGAATTAACAGAAATGTTGTTCATTGAACTTACCAATAAATATATTAGCAAACTCGATAAAATTGCAGAACAAGCTTACCCTGTGTTCCAACACATTCGTCAAGAACAAGGAGAAAGAATTGAAAATGTTATTGTTCCTATGACCGATGGAACACATAGTTTCCAATTAACTGTTTCTATGCAAAAAGCATTGGATTCTCATTGTCGCTCCTTGGCACAAGATTTTGAAAAATCCACAACCCTTCAAACCATCGACGATGAGTGGAAAGAACATTTAAGAGAATTGGATGAATTGAAACAAAGCACATACAATGCTCAATATGAGCAAAAAGATCCTTTGTTGATTTATAAAATTGAAAGTTTTGAATTGTTTGGTCAAATGCTACAACGCATTAATCATAAAGTACTTGGACTATTATTCAGGACCCGTATTTTAGAAGAAAACCCAGTACAAGAAGCGCGCAAACCTATGCGTAAAGTTGATCCTAAAGTTGTGGCAAGCAAAGAAGAAATTCGATCTGGTGTTCATGATAACCAATCGGCAATTGAGTCTTCTGCGCCTAAAGTCCCTCAAAATCCAATAAAAAACGAACTAAAAGTTGGCCGTAATGATCCTTGTCCTTGCGGTTCTGGTAAGAAATTCAAATCCTGCCACGGCAAAGAGTAATATGTCGGAAGATCACAATAAAAAAACAGAAACCGTTGACAAAGCTTACTACTTTGAAAACGGTTTTTGTGTGTTTACAGAAAAATTCTTGTTGCAAAGAGGATATTGTTGCGGAAATGGCTGCCGACATTGTCCATATCAACCAAAACACCAGGCTGGGAATACCAATATTTTGAGTGAATTTGTGCAAAAGTTGTAAAAACCTTTTTCGACATCGCCTCAATTCATGCTTAAATTTGCAGTGTGAATTCGAAAATTCAATCCGCCCTCATTTCTGTTTTTTATAAAGATGGTTTAGAACCCATTATTAAAGCCTTACACAGCAATAATGTTACCCTTTATTCTACAGGGGGAACCCGTAAATTTATTGAAAACATGGGTGTTCCATGCGTTGCAGTTGAAGATATCACAGGTTACCCAAGTATTTTAGGTGGTCGTGTTAAAACCCTACACCCAAAGGTTTTTGGGGGGATTTTAGCGCGTAGAGAACTCACAAGCGACATGCAAGAAATTGCAGAATACCAAATTCCTTTGTATGATTTGGTGATTGTTGATTTATATCCTTTTGCTGAAACCGTTGCTTCCGGTGGCACTGATGAAGATATTATTGAAAAAATTGATATTGGAGGCGTTTCTTTGATTCGTGCAGCCGCAAAAAATCATACCCACACTTGTATTGTTTCCGACAAATCAGATTATGCAATGTTTCTCAATGCGTATGAAAGTGGAAATGGAAGTTTAACTACTGAAACCCGCAAAAAATTGGCAGGGAATGCATTTAAAACTACATCAGAATACGATACTCAAATTGCAAGTTGGTTCAATGGCGATAAAGTTTATACACTCAGATATGGAGAAAATCCACATCAAAAAGCAATTTTCAAAGGCAATCTCGGATCTATTTTCGACAAAATACAAGGCAAAGAATTATCATACAACAACTTACTCGATGTAGATAGTGCAATTTGTTTATTGAATGAGTTTAACAATACAGATGGAAATACATTTGTAATTATTAAGCACAACAATGCTTGTGGTGTTGCAACAAGAAAAACAACTTTAGAGGCTTGGACAAATGCGTTGGCATGTGATCCGGTGAGTGCTTTTGGAGGGATTTTAGCTTGCAACAGTGAAATTGACGAAACCACGGCAATGGAAATTAATAATTTATTTTTTGAAGTTTTAATTGCACCTAGCTATACTGATCAGGCTAAAGAAATTCTTTCGGGAAAAACAAATCGCATTATTCTAAAAAGCAAATATCCAATTGCCTTGAAAAATCCTTTAACTAGAACAATTTTAAATGGCGATTTGGTTCAGGACAGAGATTCAATTACTGAGACAAAAGCTCAAATGACAGTTGCTACAAATACGAAACCAACTGATTCTCAACTAAACGATTTAGAATTTGCATTAAAACTTGTAAAACAAACCAAAAGTAATACCATTGTTTTGGTTAAATCTGGTCAATTGTTGGCGAGTGGCACAGGTCAAACAAGCAGAGTTGATGCTTTGCAACAAGCCATTGACAAAGCAAACAGATTTGGCTTCGATTTAGATGGAGCAGTGATGGCAAGTGATGCATTTTTCCCTTTCCCTGATTGTGTTGAAATTGCCGATAAAGCAGGAATTAGAGCGGTTGTGCAACCAGGTGGTAGCGTTAAAGACCAATTAAGTATTGATTATTGTAATGAAAATTCAATTTCAATGGTTTTTACTGGTGTAAGACATTTCAAACACTAAGTTTGGTATGGTTTTCGCTCTCATATTAACAATCAAATATGTACTCATTAATTAAGTTTTTTTTATTCCTTTTACCGCCTGAAAAGGCCCATGACATTGCACTCAATTTAATACAAAGTGCACTCAAATGGCCTATAATTGGGGCCCTACTGCGTCGTAGTTTTAAAATTGAAAATCCTATTCCAGTAACTGTTGCCGGTATCACTTTCCCCAATATTTTAGGACTTGCAGCTGGATTCGATAAAGACGCAAAACGTTTACATCTTTTAAAGGAATTTGGTTTCGGTTTTGTGGAGGTGGGAACTGTAACTCCTAAAGCCCAAAAGGGCAACCCTAAACCTAGACTTTTCAGAATTCCCAACAACCTTGCGCTGATCAATAGAATGGGCTTCAACAATGAAGGCATTGACAAAATGGTTGAACGACTTAAAAACAGACCTGACGGACTAATTGTTGGTGGGAATATCGGTAAAAATAAATCTACGCCAAACGATAAAGCCAGCATTGATTATGTATTCTGTTTTGAGAAAATCTATGATTATGTAGACTATATAGTTGTAAATATATCAAGCCCCAATACTCCTGGATTGAGAGATTTACAAGAAGAATCGTTTATTGTTGGTTTATTTTCTGAACTCCAAAAAATAAGAGCCCAAAGAACAGTATATAAACCAATTTTCTTAAAGTTATCACCTGATTTTCAATTCAGTGCCATTAGAGATTTGGTTAAAATCATTACAAAAGCCAAAGTAGATGGCATAGTTGCAACCAATACAACAATTTCGAGAGATAAATTAACCATTTCTGAAAAAGAAATTGAAAAAATTGGACCCGGTGGTTTATCTGGTCAACCAATTTTTGAGTCAAGTAATTCAATTCTTGCAACTTTAAGTATTGAGTTAGGTGGACAAATTCCAATTATTGGTGTAGGTGGTATCTTTAATGGTATCGATGCAACGGAAAAACTTGTTCGCGGCGCAAATTTGATTCAAATTTATACTGGATTTGTTTATGAAGGACCATGGATTGTCAAGAATATCTTAAAAGATATCAATTATAACAGTTAATTTGCCTTAATGAATTTGAAAAGTCATTTAAGTATAATCTTCATTGCCGTATTCCTGTTTTCGTTTACCCTTTCGAACATTAAAGTTCTCCCTTTCGAATGTCCCTTATTGTTAGAAAATGAAGTCACAACCCAACATTTAGGTTATATTACTTCTTATAATCATACCCACCATCAACCTAATTGGGTTGCTTATACTTTAACACAAAAAAAATTAAATGGCGTTGCTGAAAGAACCAATAAATTTTTAGTAGACCCTTTAATTCATCCCGAAACTTGTAATACTAAAGATTACTCAAAGTCGGGGTTCGACAGAGGTCACTTAGCTCCAGCTGCCGATATGACATGGTCTTTGGAAGCAATGAAGGAAAGTTTCTACATGAGTAACATTACACCTCAAAGGCCTCAATTCAATCGTGGCATTTGGAAAAAACTTGAAGAACAGGTGCGTCAATGGGCAAGAACTACCTCAGCCCTATTTATTGTCACTGGCCCTATTTTAAAAGGTCGATTAACCCAGCAAATTGGAAAAACGCATAAAATCACAGTACCTAATTTATTTTTCAAGGCCATTGTAGATACCAATCAAATCGGAAATGGAATTGCATTTGTCATTCAAAATGAAGGAAGTTCACTTCCATTGTCTCATTTTGCAATTACCATCGATAGCTTGGAAAAACTTACAGGGCGTAATTTTTTTTACACAATTCCTCAAAAGAAACAAATAAACATTGAAAAGAAATACAATTTAAAGCATTGGAAATTAAACAATTAAGTCAATCAGAATTGTCGTAATACCGAAATTCATTGTTCCAATAAGCCCTGCCATCGATCCACCACAATTCGTATTGGAAGATAAATTTAAATTTCTTGCGGTTGATTTCAAGTTCATACCGTTTCACAACAAAAGGGCCTTTGTTTTTGTAAATAATTGGAGGCCATTGAACCAATGCTGGCAATCCGCTGGCGCTATCCTTTTTCTTCAGCAATATTGAATTTGATTTGCAATATTTCCTAAACTTTGCAACACTCTTTACCACACGATGCTTATATTCAATATATTGCGCTTTCACCATCACTGGTGGTGTTACCGTGTCAATTTTACGCAACTGCTGCATGAATAATTCTTCAGTTAAGAATCCGTAATCAGGTTTTGATTTAGAATTTATTACCCAATGCACCAAACTATCAAAGGCCTCTCGCTCATCAGCAAATCCTATATTTAAAACTTTAGGCTGAATTGAATCGTTAGAAAAATAAGCAGGTTTCATTTTTTGAGGGACATTTACCTGAGCGGCATAATTATTTTTCGAAAAAAATAATAAAATGACCAACAGAAATAAAATGCTATACCGACCTTTGAACATGTAATTACAAAATAACAGCAATTGTGAAAAATTCCGACAATATTCCAAATAAATTAATTGAAAGTAAAAGTCCTTACCTCCTTCAACATGCTTACAATCCAGTTGAATGGCAACCATGGAGCGATGAAGCTTGGGAGGAAGCACGCGAAAAACAAAAATTAGTCTTGGTGAGTATTGGCTACAGCGCTTGCCATTGGTGCCATGTCATGGAACATGAAAGTTTTGAAGATCACCAAACCGCTGAAATCATGAATATTTCTATGGTGAATATCAAAGTCGACCGTGAAGAACGTCCCGATGTTGACATGGTTTATATGGATGCGTGTCAGTTAATGACCGGAAAAGGCGGTTGGCCATTGAATGTCATTTGCTTGCCCGATGGCCGTCCCGTTTATGCTGGAACCTATTTTCCTATGCCTCAATGGCAACAATTAATTATTCAATTAACCACCCATTTCAAACAAGAACCCGAGAAATTCGAGGAATATGCAAATAAATTATATGCCGATTTAAAAAACATGAATGGCAAACAGGCGATTGAAAAAGATTTGCAGTTTTCGCGAAAAAACATCTTTGAACTTTTTGAAGTTTTCGCAAAAGATATCGATTGGGAACATGGGGGACAAAACAGATCGCCTAAATTCATGCTCCCTGGTCAATTTGAATTTGCCCTCGATTATTTTTTGGTTTCTGGAGATGACCGCGCGAAAGAATTCCTGCATTTATCGCTACTGAAAATGTTTAATGGCGGTATCTACGACACTCTCAGAGGTGGATTTTATAGATATAGCACCGATAAATTTTGGTTTGCTCCGCATTTTGAAAAAATGCTCTACGACAATGCCCAACTCATTTCACTTTACTCACGGGCTTTCGCTTGGAGCAATGCCAGTGTTTATAAAGATGTTGTTGAACAAACCATTGGCTTTTGCGAACGTGAACTAAAACCATTAAATGGCGGCTATTTCTCAGCTTTAGATGCAGATAGCGAAGGCATTGAAGGACGCTTTTATGTGTTTACAGAAGCAGAATTCAAATCAGTTTTAACAGACCAAGAATTTGAATTCGCCCAACATGTATATAACATTCGTACCGAAGGAAACTGGGAACATCAATT
>CAIRMY010000235.1 GCA_903879775.1 uncultured Bacteroidota bacterium | reverse complement strand
TTCCATACCGACGAATTCCATAAAGTCATCCGAAATTCCGGGTTTATCATTTCTACCATATTAATACGAATATCCTTTTCAGTGAGTGGTATCATTAATAATTTATTGATTGTTTCTGCTATTTTATTTGGGCTTTCAATATTTTTCATTCACAATAAATTCGAAAAACAATTGGCAACAGAAATTGATGAAAATGGTCAATTTTCGGATTAAACAATCTCTTTCAATTGAATTTCAAAGAGATTCGCAACCTTCTGGCATCTATTTCTTACAAATCATTGACCAATTAAACGTGTTTAACACGAAATTAATTTTCAATTAAAAAAGTTACCATACAAATACCATTCGAATTAATTCATAAATCATCAAACTTTGGAACCATAGAATCTTCATTTTTTATGCTTTTATAGTATCTTTGAACGCTTACAAAACACCCATAAAATGAGTGAAAAGAAAAATTATCTTGTTCTATTTTTGATATTCCTAATTGTTTTTTTAGGGATGTCGTACTTCGCATATCATCAGTTTATTGTAAAATAACCGATTCCAAAACGACGATCAAATGAACGAAATCGACACCTATATTGCTCAGTTTTCACCCAAGATTCAATTAAAACTTCAAGAGATACGCCAAATCATTCAAGAAGTACTTCCGGAAGCGAAAGAAGTGATTAGTTACAAAATGCCAGCGTACAAAATGAATGGCATTTTGGTTTATTTCGCTGGATATTCTGGACATATAGGTTTTTATCCAACGGCGGTTGGAATTGAAAAATTCAAATCAGAATTTGGTGATTATAAGTGGTCGAAAGGAGCTGTTCAATTTCCGATAGACAAACCCTTACCCAAAGATTTGATACAGAAAATCACATTGTTCAAATTAGAGGAAGATTTGCAAAAAGCTGCATCAAAAAAATTGGCAACTAAAAAATAATTCCAAAGTCAATGTCCCTCAAAATCAATTCATTTACACTTTACCCAGGTATTTAATATTCAGTGAATCATACAATTCAAATTGTATATTCGCAAACATTAATATACTAAAAATAAACCAGAATAACAAATACAGATGATTGTTAGAGAATTCGAATTGGGAAATACCGGCAAAAAATGGATTGACATTGAGAATCCAAATTCAGAAGATTTCAAAGCTTTTTGCATTGAAAGAAATTTGGACCAAACGCATATAGACGATTGCCTACAATCTGATCATTTACCAAAATTCGAGGAAGCGACTCCCTTAAATTTCATTGTGACTCGAGCAGTTTATGATGAAACTGAAGAGGGACATACAATACAGGAATTGAGTACCAAACTTTCTTTTTTTATTGATAGTCATCACATTATCACAATTCACAGATTGCCCCAACAATTTATTGAAGACATCCGTTTGAGATATATAGAAACCGGGAAAATACAAAACACAAACGATTTAGCGGTTAAACTAATTAAAGGGGTTCTAAGGACTTATGAAACACTTCAAAACAAACTGGCGTTAGAAATTGATGCCATTGAAGATCAAATTTTCTTAAAAAACTCTAAAAACAATTTCCTAGAAACGCTCTATTACCTGAAGCGCAAAAGCAGTATTGGTAAAAAATTACTGTTGTTAACGAGGGAAGTTTTATCGGGCATTAAAATTCACCATAAGACCACAACAGACCTAAGAGATGCAATTGATTTGCATCAAAAACTCGAATTATTTTACGATCAGCTGATAGAAGACGTAAGTAATTTACTCACGATATACATTTCCGTTTCGTCGCAAAAAACCAATGAGGTCATGAAAGTACTCACCATTTTCTCAGTATTTTTCATGCCTTTAACATTTATTGTTGGCATTTACGGTATGAATTTCGAATTCATGCCTGAGCTAAATTCAAGATTTGGTTACATAGGCGTATGGATTGCCATGATTATGGTGAGTGCAGTTGTTTGGAACTGGTTTAAACGCAGAAATTGGTTGTAATTTGGTCAATGAGGACACCAAAATCTGTTTAATTCTCAAACTGCAATGTTTCCACAGACAGAAATCTGACATTTACTGAAACTTATTTCTTCTAATTTTGTTCATTATTGGTTAATTAAACTCTATGAATAAAAAATTATCAACCATTCTACTCACTGCAATCATTGCATTTTTTGCCCCAACTGAAGTATTTTCTCAATTTGGGAATTGCTATACAACAGCATACAACATGAAAATCAATGGAAAAACAAACATTGACACATGTAAAAAAGAAATTACTTTAAGTGTAAGTTACACGGGCAATCCTGTCTACATTTATTGGAATGACGGATATTTCGGAACAACCAGAACTGTAAGTAAATCAGGAAATTATCAAGCCTATGCCTACGACAGCAATTATTGCATGGACACCACTGCCATTGCAACTGTTCAATTGAACGATAACTATATCAATGTATATGGTTCATACTGGGGAGAAGAAATTACATTGTGCGATGGCAAAACAATAGATTTATCATGCTACTCAGTTGGAAAATTCAGATGGAATACTGGCGATTCAACGAGTATCATAACAGTTTCTAAAGCAGGGAAATATTTTGCATCAATGACATCTAAAAACGGATGTAAAGACACTTCCAACATCGTAAAAGTTAGAACAGTATCATTTAATTCTATTAAAATCAAAGCATTGGGAGATACAATTCTTTGCCTAGGAGATTCTGTTGAGTTAGAAGTTTCTGGGGTTAGTGGCAAATTGGGTTGGTATCCAACATATGAAAATACTAAGAAAATCAAAGTTGGATCTTCCGGCTATCATTATGCTTACGCATATGATTCAGCGTCTGGATGCTCAGGAAATTCAAACTTAATTACAGTCACAATTTTAACACCTCCAGTGGTTCAATTGTGCATGGTAACTGTTGATAGCGGTACAAATAGAAATAAATTGGTATGGAAAAAAACATACGATAAGAAAATTGTATCATACAACGTTTACAGAGAGTCTAATTTTGCTGGTGAATTCGACAATATCGGAAACGTACTTTTCGATTCAACTAGTCAATTCATAGATTCTTGGAGCAACCCTAAACAACGCCCATTCACTTATTACATCACTGCCGTTGATTCTTGTGGTAACGAAGCCATTGAAAATAAATACTATGCACACACCACACTTCATTTAACAGCAAACTTAGGTGTGTCAGGAGAGAACAATTTAAATTGGTCTGACTATTTGGGCATTTATCCTTTAAATACATATACCATCTACAGAAGCAACAAAGGAAGTTCATTTCAAGCAATTGGATCTGTTGCAGCAACTGTTCATTCTTACAGTGATTTAACGCCACCATCAGGTGCAAATAGATATTTCATTGGAATCAAAGGAGCCACTGATTGTATGGGAACACAAACAATGATTAATTCAAACCAAGTGGCTTTTGGAATCTTGAATGCCGATCAGTTCGATATTTCTCAAGTGAATATTTATCCAAACCCAGTTGAAAATACCTTAACCATTCAAAATACACCTGTAAATGGTAAGATTGAAATATCAAATGCACAAGGACAAATCGTTTTGTCTCAAAAAAGCGCATCTTCAAACATTCAATTAAATACTGCAAATTTCGCAGCTGGAATCTATTTCCTTAGAATTGAAAACTCAATTCCAGTAAAAATAATTAAACAATAAACTTTTTAATTGTCAGGGGTGGTTAATCGATATTTATTTTATTTAATCGAACTTTAATGGTTTAAACATTAGAATTACAGACCTTTGTTTCGTGAATTCATATATTTCAGTTGAAAACGTCTATAAATATTTCGACGATAAATGTGTAAGTAATGATATTTCCTTGGAAATCCCACAAGGAGAAATTTTTGGATTACTAGGTCCCAATGGTGCAGGTAAAACGACACTCATTAGAATGCTCGCAACCATTACACAGCCAGATAAAGGCTCAATTTATTTAAACGGCGAAGCACTTTCTGAAAAGCATATCAAACAAATTGGGTACATGCCTGAGGAGCGCGGACTTTATAAAAAAATGTCTGTTGTTGACCAACTTCTATTTTTTGCTGAATTAAAAGGATATACCAGAAGTCAAGCCAAGGAGGAAGTGAAATTTTGGATGAACAAACTAGATATTGTAGATTGGGCACCAAAAAAGATGGAGGAATTGAGCAAAGGAATGGCTCAAAAAATTCAATTCATCAGTACCATTCTTCACAAACCGAAATTTCTAATTTTGGATGAGCCATTTAGTGGTTTCGATCCGGTGAATGCCGATATGGTAAAAGATTTAATCATTGAATTAAAAAACCAAGGCACAACCATTCTATTTTCAACACATAGAATGGACAATATTGAGGAATTATGCAATCATTTAGCCATCATACACCAAGGCGAAAAGATACTTGATGGTAAAATCAATGAAATCAGACAGCAATTCTTCAACCGTGAGTACGCGTTAGAATTTATTGAAAACGAAAATATTGAATATACCCACAATGAATTTAGTGTAATTCAAACCCAAATTAACAATTTTGGCAGAAGAGAATTCACCATTCAGCTAGCTGAAAATCAAGAACCTAGAGAATTACTTAACCATTACGCACAATACAGCAATATGATTGGATTCAAAGAAAAGATCCCAACCATTCATCAAATTTTCGTAAACCAAGTAACTTCAAAAAAACAATCATGAAAAATATTTGGGTCATTCTCAAAAGAGAATATACTGTAAGAG
>CAIRMY010000234.1 GCA_903879775.1 uncultured Bacteroidota bacterium | reverse complement strand
CCGATCTAGCGCAGACATCAGTGGTGCGAATTGAAATGAAGAGCCGTGATGGGAAACTTTGTAGATATCTACCGGATCAATCTTGGATAAAGCCAACATCGCTTCCTGGGCTTGTGGTTCAAGATCTCCGGCTGAAAATATTCGTAAGTAAGTCATCATTTGTAACTTGACCTGTAATAGTACCAAGTGCATCCAAGGATTCGCGGATGTCGATGGATAAAAAGTCGCCAGGTAAATTTTTCGATAATCCTTCTAATACCTTATATAATGCGGTGTTTGATTTTCTTAAAGCATCAATGTGTCGTGCATTGGTAACAACCGTTTCGGTAACATTTATTGTCCGGCTATCAAACAAGGCGAGTAATTTTGCTTTTAAATCTTCAATGTATAAGTGTTCTTTAGCTGATATGTAAATCAAATTATCCAACTCTTCAAATTCTTTTTGCAAATCGTTTAAATCTTCGGTATCAATTTTATTACACACAATCAATAACTGCGAGGTGCCAATGTGTTCCTGCAATTTTTCAATCTCTAACTTTACATCTCTACTACTTAATTCATGCGCATCAAATAGATAAATAACGATAGCAGAATTTTGCATAGCCTGTAACGATTTTTTCACTCCGATTTGCTCAATTAAATCTGAAGTATCACGCAATCCTGCAGTATCAATAAAACGAAACAACACACCGCCAATGCTCATTTCATCTTCAATGGTATCTCGTGTAGTACCTGGTATTTCACTAACAATAGCTTTGTCTTCGTTTAAAAGGACATTTAATAAAGTTGATTTTCCAGCATTCGGTTTACCAACTATAGCTACCGGAATTCCATTTTTAATCACATTGCCCACTTCAAACGAATCAATCAACCGTTCAATAATTCGCTGAATAGAAATAATCAAATTTCGTAATTCAGTCCTGTCGGCAAACTCCACATCTTCTTCACTAAAATCCAATTCAAGCTCAATCAATGATGCAAAGTTGACTAAATTCTCGCGCAACACTTTTATCTTACTACTAAATCCTCCTCGCATCTGGCTCATTGCCACTTGATGAGAAATGTTCGAATTGGAAGAGATTAAATCCGCCACTGCCTCTGCCTGTGATAAATCAAATTTGCCATTTAAAAAAGCGCGCAAAGTAAACTCACCGGGTTGTGCCATTCGCGCACCATGCTTAATAAATAAATGCAATAATTGCTGTTGAATAAATTGAGAACCGTGACATGAAATTTCAATAATATCTTCTCCGGTGTAAGAATGAGGTGCTTTAAAAAGTGAAACTAACACTTCATCAATTACAATTTCATCATCACAAATTAAACCGAAATGAATCGTGTTTGCTGCTTTATTGTGCAATTTTTTTATTGTACCCTTTTTATCTGTAAAAATTTTCTCAATAATACTAATGGATTCATTTCCAGATAGACGAAGCACAGCAATTGCACCTGTACCATGTGGAGTTGCTAAAGCAGCTATTGTATCTTTATTAATTATAGCGTTCAAAATAATTGCGTTTATTCAAAAATAATAAAATAATGCTACTAGTTGTAGTTTAACCTTTCTTAATGATATCTTTTCTGATATCAGAGAGTTTGAAAGTTAATTGATTTATGGTACCAATTTTTAGATCCAGAGAAGTATTCGGCTTATTCAATTCGTTAAAAAAAGGCAATAGTGAATTTAAATCTATTTTTAGTTTTTCTACTTCAGTACTTGCAGATTCATAAGAGTTTATTAATTTAACAATGCTAGTTAGTGTTTCACCATGCTTTGCCAATTCTGTTGCTGCTTGCTCATTTTTAGATGCTACTGTTAAATTACAAGCAATGTACATCCCTTCTATCCATCCGCCTGTAATGATTAAAGTAGAAAAATTACCTCGTTTATTTTTTGTAAGGTATTCATCTGCCTGTGCAAATGAACCTGAAATAATAGTTAATAATGAATCTCTGTTACTTTTATTGGCTTCAATTCTATCACTTGTGTTTTCATCAAAAACTCCGTTAATTCCTAAACTTTTACATAATTGATTAACGCATTTTAAATAAGTAAGGCATTCCTGTGTTTGCTCAAACATACTGGCATAACTTAAATCTGTACCATAAACTCCTAAATTTAAAGCCTTATCCTGCTCCAAATTATAAGAAGTATATTTCATCGGATCGTTTAACAATTCGGGCTGGTATTCTAATTGTGCAACATTAATTATTTGTGATAAAACAGCCGGATCGGGAATACTATTAAATACTTTTTTAGCATACTCTTGATGAGAATT
>CAIRMY010000233.1 GCA_903879775.1 uncultured Bacteroidota bacterium | reverse complement strand
GTTCTGGTTTTGAGGACCTGAGTTTGGATCACCAAAGTTCCACAACAAACCAGTTGCTCCTGATGGAACCTCATCTACAGAAAATTTAATATTTGGTGAAGAGATACAAGTTGAGTCTTTATCAGCTAAAATTCTTGCAATTGCTTTAAATACAGTTGCAGTTGCAGCCATTTTAAATGAATCTTCGCAACCATCAACAGTTTTGATAATCATTTTACTATTATAAACACCTTGTTTACGGAACCAATGCGTAATGTTTGGACCCCAAGATGTATCTGTAGTACCATCACCCCAATACCAGGTGATCGATTTTACAAATTTTTGAGAAATTGAACTAATATTTTTAATAATCGCTTGTACAGAATCACACTGTACAGGCTTGTTACTCGTAAACATTGCACCAATTTTCTCTCTCACTTTTACAGCTCCCACTAACAAAGTGGTGTCTTGACAACCATTTTCATCTGTAGATTCAATAAATAAGTTAAATGAACCACCACGTTGATCTTTAATAGAAAAACAAAATCTGTTTGGCATTGTTGTTGGCGGCATTGTATATTCAAACAATTGACCATCAGAAATTACATACTTGATGTTTGCCATTTTGGCGCCATTCGCGTTGGCTGTACTATCATCGAAACAGAACAAGTTTTTTTCAAAACACTGCTCTTTAAGATTGACCAATTTAATTTTAATTTTTGGCTTATCTTTTATTGTTAGATTCAAAGTTGCTGTACATTTCGTACCATTGATGGTGGTGATGTAAGTAATTTTTGCAGCGCCTGCCTTTGGAAAAGCATAATTGATAATACGCTGACCTGTGCTCGTATTTTTAGCACCTGAAGCGTCTTCAAATGTCCAATCGTGCGTTGTTCCAGATGCAGAACCTGTGAACGTAATGGCAGCACCTACACAAAGGGAGCCATCCCAGGTAATTGTGCACTGTGCATTCAGCGAATTAACGCCTAAAAACAACGTGCTAATCACAATTGCCCAACTTTTAAAATATAAGGAAAATCCTTTCATAAGTTTATTTTTCGTACGTAAAAGTTCAAAAATAGGTTTTTTTGTCGATTTTCCAAATTTCTCTGTAAAATCTGACCCGTATTTTAGTGTATCATTCATATTGTTTTGATTAGAGTATTTCATCTTTTAATTTCCTTTTCTAATTAAATTGATTCTTTTTGTAATAACCATTTCCTCTTCTCCAGAGTATTTCAATTTTAAAATCACTTCATAAATTCCATTCGCACATGGTTCCACCCCGCAATTGCCCTTCCAGTTTTCATCCATATTTTCGCTGTAAAAGATCTTGTTTTTTCGCATGTCAAAAACATACATTTTATAAGCAATTGGATCTGCAATTTTTACAAAATATTCATCGTTTTTACCATCACCATTCGGCGTGAAAACAGTTGGAATTATTTCCTCTTGCTTTTGAATGGTTGGAACAATCTCAATCTTCGTTTGTGCACTGTCTTTACATCCATATTCACCGACTGCTGTAACTTTCACATTGAACATTTTTCTATTGCGCACTTTATAAATGTGATTCACCGAAGTAGCATTTGAATCTCCATTCAATGTCACAATGGTTTTATCTCCAAAATAAACCAATCCATTTTTCAACCCATGCAATCCCCTTATCTCAAATTTAACTCCTTCTTCTGAGGTTGTATTG
>CAIRMY010000232.1 GCA_903879775.1 uncultured Bacteroidota bacterium | reverse complement strand
GGTGGCTTTTTAATCATTCCAGCCTTGGTTTTACTCGCGAAACTTCCAATGAAGCAAGCCGTTGGAACGTCCCTCATGATCATTGCGGCCAAATCATTGATCGGTTTTATTGGCGATTTGAAAGGAGATGAAGTGATCAATTGGCAGTTTTTAGGGATTTTTAGTACCTTAGCAATTGTTGGTATTATTGCTGGTACAATGTTGTCGAAAAAGATAGCTGGAGAAAAATTGAAACCTGCATTTGGGTGGTTCGTTTTAATCATGGGTATCTACATCATTGTGATGGAAGTTATGAAAATGAAATAAACGTATGTCAAAGGAATTTGAAGATATAGAAAAGCTTTGGAAGCAGGTGAAAATGCTCATGATTCTGATTGGGATCATGGCGATAGTGGCTGTTTTGTTGGTTGTTAGAACTTCATTTAAATCAAAGCCAACTAACAATTATACCCCGGTAGATTCGTCAACGATTTTAGAGGTTAATTCGAAATCTTTGGATCCTTCAACAGATTTGTGGACTGCCCCCAAAATTGAAGATGCAAAGAATTTAACTGAAGCACAAAAGAGTCAACTTTTGTATGGAAAGGAATTGATTTCAAATACATCGAAATATTTAGGACCATTAGGCAGTGTTGCGAAATTAACCAATGGTATGAATTGTCAAAATTGCCATTTGGAAGCAGGTACCAAGCCATACGGAAATAATTATGGAGCCGTTTTTAGTACATATCCCAAATACAGAGCACGGAGTGGTGCGGTGGAAGATATCTACAAACGTGTTGCAGATTGTTTTGAAAGGTCTTTAAATGGAGTTTCTCCAGAAAAAGGAAGCAAAGAAATGGAAGCAATAGTTGCCTACATTAATTTTACAGGTAGCAACGTTGAAAAAGGCAAAAAGGCAAAAGGTTCTGGAATTTACGAATTGAAATTTTTAGACCGTCCAGCGGATCCAACAAAAGGTAAAATTGCCTATCAGGCAAAGTGCCAAAGTTGCCATCAAGCAAATGGGGAGGGACAAATAAACCCCGATAAAGTGAGTTATCAATACCCACCATTATGGGGTAAGAATGCGTATAATTCTGGAGCTGGATTGTATAGAATTTCGAGATTTGCGGGTTATATAAAGGCCAATATGCCGTTTGGTGTAACCTACAAAGAACCTCAATTAACAGATGAAGAAGCTTGGGATATTGCGGCATATGTAAATTCAATGCCTCATCCAAGCAAAGATATTTCAAAAGACTGGCCTAAGATTGAAGAAAAAACCTTCGATCACCCATTTGGTCCATTTGCGGATGCTTTTTCAGAAGAACAACATAAATTTGGTCCATTTGGCCCAATCAAAAAAGCTAAATAAAAACAAAACGAACAAAAATGAATATTGAACAAATTTACACTGGGTGTTTGGCACAAGGTGCTTATTACATTCACAGTAACGGGGAAGCCGTGATCATTGATCCGCTTCGCGAAGTACAACCTTATTTAGATCGTCTAACTAAAGATGGTGTGAAACTGAAATATATTTTCGAAACGCATTTTCATGCTGATTTTGTAAGTGGTCACATTGATTTAGCGGCTAAAACTGGAGCGCAAATTGTTTTTGGTCCAACGGCAAAGACTGAATTTGAAAGCCTTGTTGCCGAAGATAACCAATTGTTTACAGTTGGTAATATCACAATGAAGGTGTTGCATACTCCAGGTCATACCATGGAAAGTACTTGCTATTTGTTGTTAGATGAAAACAATAATCCACATAGCTTATTCAGTGGCGATACTCTGTTTTTAGGTGATGTTGGACGTCCAGATTTGGCTCAAAAAGCAGCCGACATGACCCAAGATCAACTTGCAGGTATGTTATATGATTCATTGATGAATAAAATCATGCCGTTGCCAAATGAGGTGATGGTTTATCCTGCCCACGGTGCTGGAAGTGCTTGCGGTAAAAACATGATGAAAGAAACCATGGATTCTTTAGGTCATCAGAAAGAAATGAATTACGCCTTAAACCAACCTTCAAAAGAAGCATTTATTGAATCTGTTTTAGATGGTTTATTGCCTCCTCCGGCATATTTCCCAATGAATGTTGCCATGAATAAAAAAGGATATGAATCTATAGATTCTGTAGTGAACAATGGCATGCGTGCATTGGATGCTTCTGCATTTGAAGTTGCAGCTGAAAGCACAGAAGCAGTTATTTTAGATACCCGTAATCCTGAAGTTTTTGCAGCCGGATTTATCCCTAGAAGTATTAATATTGGTGTAAATGGTCAATTTGCTCCTTGGGTTGGTGCCATTGTTGGTGATGTGAAAACCCCAATTTTGTTGGTTACCGAATCTGGTAAAGAAGAAGAAACTGTGATTCGTTTATCACGTGTTGGATTCGACAATATCTTAGGTCATTTGGCTGGTGGTTTCGATTCTTGGAAAGTGAAAGGTAAAGAAATTGATACTGTGAATCGCATTACAGCTGAGCAATTTGAATCTGAGGTGAATTTATCAGAAGATACTGTTGTAGACGTTCGTAAAGAATCTGAATACAGAGCTGAACACGTTGCTGATGCTTATAATAAACCTTTAGATTTTATTAACGATTGGTTTATGACGATGGTTCAAGATACTCCTTTCTACCTTCATTGCGCTGGTGGATATAGAAGTATGATTGCAGCCTCGATTTTGAAGGCTCGTGGTATCCATAACTTCAAAGAGGTAGAAGGTGGATTTGCTGCCATTGCAAAAACGTCTGTTTCAAAAACAGATTTTGTTTGTCAAAGTAAACTTCAGAAAAACTAATGGAAACATTTTTAGAACTTTTAAAACAGCCTTGGCCTTGGTATGTAGGCGGTATTTTTGTGGGATTGACAGTTCCTGCACTTTTACTCTTAGGGAACAAATCATTTGGAATCTCAAGTTCATTGCGTCACATGTGTGCAGCTTGTATTCCAGCTAAAATTCCTTTCTTTAAATACGATTGGAAAAAAGAATCTTGGAACCTGTTTTTTGTTGTAGGTACCATTATTGGTGGTTTTATAGCTGGTCATTTTTTAATGTCGGGAGATCAAATTGTGATTGCTGAAAGCACTAAAAAACAATTGGTAGCACTCGGTGTTCAAGATTTTACACATTTAATGCCAACGGATATTTTTAGCTGGGAATCGTTATTAACGTTAAAAGGATTTGTTTTTATAATCTTAGGCGGATTTTTGGTTGGTTTTGGAACGCGTTGGGCTGGCGGTTGTACAAGCGGTCATGCAATTATGGGTTTGAGTAACCTGCAATGGCCTTCATTGGTGGCAACATGCTGCTTTTTAATTGGTGGGTTTCTCATGACTTGGTTTGGGCTTCCCTTTTTATTGTCGTTATAATTTCGTATATTATGAGTAAACATTCAAAAGAAATGGTAGAAACTGGCACTGCGTGTGTCAATGAATCAGAGGTTCAAAAACCTTGGTATAGCAATTTAAAATATAGTATCGTTGGCATATTATTTGGAATTGTCTTCGTGAAATCTGAAATCATCAGCTGGTTTAGAATTCAAGAAATGTTTAGACTTGATTCTTTTCACATGTATGGTGTAATTGGAACAGCAGTTTGTGTAGGTTTAATTTCTGTGCAGATCATCAAACGCAAAAAAGTAAAATCGTTTGAAGGTGAAGAAATTGTAATCCAAGATAAAACCTTTAACAAAGGACAAATCTATGGCGGTTTGCTATTCGGATTTGGTTGGGCTATCACCGGAGCTTGTCCTGGTCCATTGTATGTGCAATTGGGTACAGGATTTACTGTGATCATTGTAACCATTCTGAGTGCAGTTTTGGGTACGTGGGTTTACGGCAAATTCAAAGATAAATTGCCACATTAATTGAACTTTAATTATTCTGAAGGGACGATGATTCGTCCCTTTTTTTTACTTTTCTAGGTGACCAAAGTCACAGCATTCATAAAATGAACGCAGTATTTTTGTATCATAATAAATTATAGAATCAATGAAAATCAGATCACTTGTTACAGAAAAAGGAGCCACCGTAGTTGATGTACGTGGAACTTGGGAATTTGAAGATGGGCACGTTGACGGTGCTTTAAATATTCCATTAGATGAAATTCCAATGAGAATAGAAGAAATGAAAAACTTGAAAATGCCTTTAGTTGTTTATTGCAGAAGTGGCAATAGAAGTGGAATGGCAGAAATGATATTAAAGCAAGCTGGCGTAACCGAGGTATTCAACGGTGGCGGTCTTGCCGATATGCGAATCGCTTTAATGTAAAACTATGTGGCACTCTTTAACTCATAATTGGAATGTAGCGCGAATCATGCGTTTGGTTCTTGGGGGGATGATATTCTACCAAGGATATTTAACCAATCAAAACGGGGTGATGATAATGGGTAGATTTTTTACACTATTTTCGTTATTTACTTCAGGATGTTGTGGCACAGTGTGTAACACAAAATCTGAAAAGGCAAATACTAAAGACTTAAATGAACAAATAACTTATGAAGAAATTAAATAAACTATTTTTGATTGCCGCTGTGCTTTTTAGTGCAAGCATGGCAACTGCATGTAATTCAACAAGTACAAGTGCAAATCAGGTTGCTTCTCCAAATGTTTCAGATACAACCAAACCAAACAATCAATCTCCAAAGTCGGCAATTATTGTTGACGTGAGAACGGTTGAAGAATGGAATGGCGATGGACATGCAAATTGCTCTGTGAATATTCCTTTGTCTGATTTGTCCTCCAAAATTGAAGAACTAAAAAAGTACAATGATATCACTTTGGTTTGCAGAAGTGGCAATAGAGCCAATAAAGCAAAAGCAATGCTTGAAGAAGCGGGATTGAAAAACATCACGAATCTTGGTGCTTGGGAAAATATTCAATGTAAATAAAATCAACATTTCATAAACTAAAAAAGAGGCCGCAAGGCCTCTTTTTTAGTTTATGTACAAAAGAAATTACTTGTTAGTTTTCTTCTTTAAGTTGTAATCAAATAACCCAATTTTCAATCCTGCGTATACGCCAAATCCTTTGAGCGAAGTTTATCTTTTAGCTGTGTCTGAAAGCGTTTTTGTACTATCGGATTCTATTTTTTGGCAATTTTCGCATTTTTCACTCTTGTGATTTGCCAACTCTTCATTTGTTTGACGGCTGTTTCTTGGGATCAACATGATCACAAGGCATAGTACAAACATTGCGGTGAATAAAAATTGACTTGAAATTTTAGCGATATAAGACTTATCTGATAAGCTCAGCATGATGACAATGAGGAATAAAATAACGGTGGTTAATTGCAATGCTGTTGCATTCGGCCAATGCATGAATTTGAATAAAGTTCCGAGTACCAATGTAGAAAAACCCAAGGTTACAGTCATGTTCTGAAAGGGTGTTAATTCATTTGTTTCATTTTCTTTGTATCCAATAAAGATCACTCCAATCAATAAGCCAACACTCCCAACAACGAGCAGGATGTTTGCCATAGGCCATGATTCTAATTTAAAAGTGGTTCCTAATAAGAGGATAGTTGCGGTGGTTAGATTTATTGCTTTTTTCATAGAAGCGAATTACAAGAATTTAATATTCAATTCCAAGATTTTGGTATTTTTTTTCAATAATTAATTCATGAAACTATATTTATTTTTAATAGTTTTGTGAAATATGATTCAAAAAATGACACGCATAATCTTTGTTTTGATGTTCTTGTTAATGAATAATTTAGCTGTTGCCTCACATGTACGGGGTGCAGATATGTCCTATGTTTCACTTGGAAACCAACAATATTTAGTCATTGCAAAAGTTTATCGTGATTGCAACGGTGTTGCTTTAGGGAGTACCATGACACTTTCTGCATTTGGTGGGAAAAACGGTGCTCAGAATTGCGCTAAGGTTAGTCTTGGAAGTATGAACCGTATAAAGATTTCAGATATTACCAATGTTTGTGCCGATTCTTTGCCTTGTAATCCAGCAAATACGTATGGAGTTGGAAATGGTTTAGAAGAGCATGTTTTTCAGTTAGTGATAGATTTTAATCAGGCGCCCCTGAAGGGTATGAGCTTGAGTTCTTGTCCTGAAATTACATTTTCAATCAACGAATGTTGCAGAAATGGAGCCATTACAACTGGTTCTGCAGGGAATGATTTTTATGCCATTTGCGTGATTAATCGTGGCAATTTGTCTCTTTGTGCTCGTAAAGAAAATACTTCGCCACAGTGGGCAAATAAACCTGTTGCCAGGCTTTGTTGCAATGTGCCTTGGTATTACAATAATGATATGTTAGATACATTTGATTATGATTCAATTTCGTATCATTTGGTACCGGGATTGTCGGGACTTCCGAATACTACAATTAACTATAATGTGCCTTTCTCATATCAATATCCAATGACCCCCTATTGTACAGCACAAACAATAAAGTGCATTCCAAACACTAAGGTTTTTCCTCCGGTAGGATTCTCTTTGGATCCGGTAACTGGCGATATGGCTGTCACCCCTTCCAAATGCGATGAGTCAGCGGTAATTGTCGTTGAGCAAAGAGAATTTAGAGCAGATACTTTGGGGAATATGATTTTGGTAGGAAAAACAAGACGCGATTTTCAATATGTAGTTTCTGATAAGTGTAGCGCAAATAATCCACCAGTCATTTCTGGAAATGGCTATCTTGAAGTTCTTGAGGGACAGTCACTTTGTTTTAAAATTGGCGTTAAAGATTCAATTGTGCGTTCGGCCCAAACAAAAGCAGACACGGTATTTGCAAAATGGAATGGCGGTATTCCAAACGCTACCTTTAAAGTTGTTGATGCCACAAAACGTGAAAAGGAATATGAATTCTGTTGGAACACTCAAATTGGCGATGGTAAAAATACGCCTTATGGATTTACGGTTATTGCTCAAGACAACAATTGCAACCCAGTTTTAAACTCTACCAGGAATTTTAAAGTGAAAGTATTGAAAATAAATGCGGGGGTGACAAGTAGTTTAGGAAATGTGCTATCGATAGATGTATTTCCAAATCCTACTGAAAATCAATTGAATATAGAAATTGAAGGAAATTATATGGCTGCGCCTCACTTGCGTATTCGTAATCTTTTAGGAAGTACCATTTACGAAAGTAATTTAGCGGGTAGAACGTCACATATTGAAAATATTTTCAGTAAATCTGGAACCTATTTTGTAGAAATTATGGTAGATGGGAAGATGTTTGTAAGAAAAATGGTGAAAAAATAGTGTGTATTTTAGGTTATTTTGATGAAAAATAATCTTCTATGTTAAACCAGTTGATAGAGATTTTTCGCTTGTCTAATTGTTCATTTAATGCCGAGAATCCTTGCTTTAGTTCGCAAGCGTGGTGTGCATCGGAGCTTAAAATAGTTGGTATATTTAAGTTGCTAATTGTATTCAAAAACTGATAATTAGGATATGGATTGCTTCTATTTTTCTTATAGATAGATCTTGTGTTGATTTCTAAGATGATAGAGTTTTTGGGTTGGTCTCTGAGAATTTCATAGAGATGTTTGTAAAAGTTATCGGCGTATTTTTTAAATATTGGATATTGCTCAGCATTGATGCAAATTTTATCGATGTGGCCAATAATTTTAACTGCGGGAAATGGAAGGCTCAACATTGTCTTAAAGTTGTTGAGGTATAGATTTAAAACTTCTTCGAGATTATCGTTGTAATAATTTACAATTCTTGAGAAATCGGAGAAATTTCCATCGATTTCAATATACTCGATGACATGGTTGTCTGATTTTAAAATGGGCAAATAATGAATGCTGCAAATATGGAAGTCAGCATTTTGAATTTGAATATCATTCAGTGATGGGAAATCTTTGCCATGTAAATAATCAATTTCCCAACCAATAAAGGTGTTTATAGCTTTTTGATAGTGTTTCCCAAGTGATTGAATTTCTTGTATGTAATTTGTGATATCAGATTCATTGATACACCATTCACATTGGAATGGAATTGGTGCATGCGCACTGAATCCAATGAATTTCCAATTTAACTCAATGGCTTTTTCAAAATATTCAACAGGGTCACATAAACCATCACAGTAGTTGGTGTGTGTGTGTAAATTCATTGTTGATTATTTCTTCTTTTTTTCAAAAATTCTCAATAAAGGCTCGAGGTTATTTAGAACTTGAGTGTATGGAGCAGTATATAATTCGTCGTAGGTTTGGGCGCCGGTTAAAACCGCAATGTTCCAGGCGCAACCTGCTGAATATCCCTCAAATAAATCACTAATGGTATCACCAACTTTCATGACTTTGTGCGCGTATTCAATTTTTTCGCGTTTCATGGCAAGTTGAATCATGTCGGGATGCGGTCTTCCTTTTTTTACCTCGTCTGATGCAATGTAGCCGTCAATGATCGAATTCAAACGTAATTCTTTGACAATGATGTCCGCAAGATTTTTATTGAATCCTGTATTTAAGTAAATCTTTGTGCCCCTTGCTTTCATGAGGTCAAAAAGTTCTTTCACAAAAGGCATTAATGTTAAGTTGCCAGGAATGCTGTATAAATGCTCTAATTCGTTGTTGAAATGATACAACAAAGCCTCAATTTGTTGAGGCTCAGCATTTTTACCATGGATAGAACAAAGTTGTTCAAATGCAACTTGCTTTGGAATTCCCATCACTCTGTTTGCATCTGAAAGTGAAATTTGGGTATTTGCAATTTCTTTCATTGAATTGATTGCCGCTTGTTGAACCAATCCATTGTCGTTCACTGTAGTGCCCGCCATGTCTAATACCGCTAGTTTAGGTGTCATGGCACAAAGGTTGCTTTGGGATGTATTTATTGCATTAACTCAATGTTAAACTTGTGTTTTGACATATTTAAATTCATATTCTCAAATTCATCCTTGATTTCTTGCTGTTCATTTATAATGCTGTACCAATATTTATGACAGTTGTTTTCAATGAATTTTTCTTTATTGAACTTTCCAAGTTTTTCAATTACATTGATGGATGGTTTATTTTCGATATTGACGATTGCGTGAATTTTATTTATTTTAAGTTCTTCGAAGCCATACTGTATACATACTTTACTTGCTTCTGTTGCAAATCCTTTCCCCCAAAATTCTGGTTTAAGCCTATAGCCAAGATCATAATAATTCGTGTAGTTATATCTTTGTTGTTCATTGTATTTTATCCCGCACCAACCCATATATTCATTGTTGATTTTGTGAATAATGGCAAGTCTACCCGTATTGAATTTTTCATATTGGGCGATGACATAATTTAATAAATCTTTAGTTTCCAGAATGTTTCTTTTAGGATAATTTCCGTAATATTTCAATATGGTTTCATCTGTTTCTAAAAAATGGAAATTCTCTAAATCTGAAATTTCTAACTCTCGTAAGATGATTCTATCTGTTACTAATTTAATGGACATACTTTGAATTTTGTATGCGACCAAAATAAAATCATGGAAAGTAACTGAATGTTATCTAATCTTTATTCTATTGAGAATTTATTTAATCCATAGAAGTCAATCAATCAAAATTCCAGCGAAACCAGTTGAATGTAAAAAAATAAAGTTTATTTCTTATAAATAGGGAATTCAGCACCAAAAACAATGTTGTATTGCAGAAATCCAAATTGTTGAGAAGCTTTGTCTGAACTGAATTTCGTTGTCTTAATGTCGGGCATGTTAATGTAGCCAGCCTTTAATTCAGATTGAATAAAAATATATTTTAAAAACTTTGCTTGAATGGCTCCAACCGCTGCAACTCCGAAACCTGAAACATGCCATTCATCGTTTCGATCATTGTGCATTAAAGTTGAATTGGTTCTAGGAAATAATACCCCAAGCCCAAGTCCCTCTTGCACACTCACATTTAAAAATTTATTGCTCCAAATTTCATCATTCCTGCGGAGTTCTGAATTGATGTAATTTAATCCATCAGTGTGTTCAAATAGCAAGAAATCTTGTGCAATTGTGAAATCCTGATTTGTATAATCGCCATCGTATTGAGTGCCAGTATTGTGAATGTATCCGTTAATGGTAGAAGGTTGATCGTTAACCATCACATATTTCATATGGTCGAAGCCAACTGAAATTTGATATTTGTTTGATAAATAATAACCCACTCTCCAGTTATATTGTGGAATCGTAATGTTTGTAATTCCGAAATACATTTCAGGGTCGAAACGGGTCTGTTTGTCTTTTGCCGCAACATCGGCAAGCGTAAAATCATAATTGTTGCCCCAGAAATGTATATTAGACGTGGTGTATTTTTCTTTATTCCAGCCCCAATAAAAATAGAAATTTCCTTTTTTTAATGAGGATATTTTCAGATCATTTAATTGAGTCGTTTGGGCAGTTGATGTTAAAAATAAATTGAAAAATAAGATTAACAAAACAATAAGTTTATTCACAAGTCAAATTTATGTTTTTTGTTTGAATCGTTTCAATAATTTATTACCAACTAGAACCGGAGCCTCCGCCATCAAATCCGCCACCATCTCCGGAACTTGAACTAGAGTCAGAACTTGAACTTGAACTGTCTGATTTTTCTGAAGTGCTGCTGCTTCTTTGATTTCTTAGATATTCTTCTTCATTGTTTCTCTCTCGTTGCGCAAGTTCTCTCTCTCGTTCTTCAATTCTTGCCAATCTCCTTTGTATTCTTTCTTCTTCAGAAATATTTGGGTCGTTATCGTATGCATCTTTTTCAGCTTGAATCCGGTTGGCCTCAACTTGCATTGCTTCTAAATCGACTCCCAGTTTTTGCAACATGAGCAACTGTGTTTCTCGCATTAACGACGGATCATTTTCTTCAAGGCGAATCATGTTTTTAATGCCGTTTAAATGCACGTCCTTTTCATTTAAGTCTTTTATAGAATACAACTTTAAATTCAAGAATTTCGCTTTGTTTTTTTTGCGTAAAGTGGTTGCCCAGAATCCTAAGCCTGTGATGGTTAAAATTTCTGTAATCAAGGTGATTTCCGAAAAACTCATAATACCAATTCTCCTTTCTCTACTTGTTTTAATTTTTTAGCCCCTTTAAGGTCAAATCTTAAAGAATATACTTGTATTGCAATGATAATCAATGCAATTAAATGCACGAAAAATGGGATATTAAAGGTTGAAGTTTGGTTGGGATTTTTAAAATGGATTATTTCTGTAACCGGTGGGGGTGTTTTCCCTTCAATATTTGTCATCAATACAGTTATTGTTTGCTTGATACCCAAGTAGTATTGGCTATTTTTTGCATTGGGATTCCAATCATTTCTTAAGATTTCTCCAATTTTGCCATCATTTAAAGTTCCTTGGAGCTTATTTGCAACTTGTACAAATGTTTTTCTTTTGGTTAAATTGATATAGAACAACAAACCATTGTTTGAGTCTTTTGTACCCACTTTCCAAGTTCTAGCATAATTTAAGGATCTATCAAATGGTTCTTCGTCTGAGTCTTGTTCCATGACCACAGCAATTTTACCTGTGGTTCGTTTATAATACATGTGGAGCATTGTATTGAGTGTATCTAACTCATCTTGATTTAACTTATTGGCATAATCATGCACATGGCCAATGGCTTTTGGGATTTCTGATTGAGCAAGCACAGATAGTGACAAAAAGATGTTCAACACTATCGCCAAGATTGGTTTTTTCATTTTTTGATTGAATATTTTTAACAATGATACTTATAAATTTCAAGTGAAACTATAATAATCTTATTTTATCTTTGGAACATCCACTAAATTAAAATATCAATGAATTATCGAAATATTCTTCATTCCATAGGTGTCTTTATTTTGATGACAACAGTTGGTTGTTCAAAAGAAGGGGCGATGCCGCCAATTAATGAAACTTTGGACTTAGACGGTCGAATCATCAACGACTCAAGCCTTTTATATCCGAAATTGTATTTGCTTTCAGCTGCAATAGAAAATCCTAAGCCAGCAGATTTGAAAAAACCGGTCATTATATTGGCGCATGGATTTTCGGCAACTACTTTTGAATGGCAGGAATTTAAGGAGTATTCGCAAATAACTAAAGATTTTTATACCTCTCAAGTTTTATTAGGGGCTCATGGCCGTGATTATGTTGATTTTAAAAATGGCACCTGGGAACAATGGCAATCTCCAATTGTTGAAGAATTTAACAAATTGAGTGCTCTGGGTTATGAAAATATCAATATTGCAGCTTCATCAACAGGTTGTCCATTGGTTTTGGATATGTTGCAAAAACAGAAAATTGATTTGGCACAATTAAGGAAGGTTTATTTTGTTGATCCTGTCGTTGTTCCGTCGAATAAAACTTTGTCGTTGATTCCTGCAATTGGTCCGGCTCTCGATTATGTAGAAACCACTATGGAAAAAGGTGAAAATGGGTATTGGTATAAGTATCGTCCCTATCAGGCTTTAGAACAATTGAATGAAGTTACGCAATTAGTTCGCAAAGAGTTAGAAGAGGGAATTGTATTGCCCAAAAATATTCAATTGGTGGTTTATAAATCATTGAAAGATGGCACTGCTGATCCAGTAAGTGCCGCTTTATTGAAAAGAGGAATTCATTCGATTGATGGCGGAAATATTGATGTAGTGATGGTGAATTCTCAATTGCATGTCTTTACGCGTTTACGAGGCAGAAATGAATTTTCTAATGACGATATTAAAAACCAACAATTTGTGTTTAACCAAATAAAAATAGGTGTTTTATGAGAAAGATATTTGTTTTATTATTTGCATTTTTCGCGGCAATCATGCCGACATTGGCACAAGATAATTATCATTTTAATTCAGGTATTCGTTTTAAAAAATATGCCGGATTTTATTGGACAAATGGTGTTTCTGTAAACGCAAGTTCCTCTAAAATATCAAATCATAGTGTTCAATTCGGATTTTCTTTTGGAAGTTCTTTGATGGGAAGTGCTATGACATCGAACGCATTGTCGACATATGAAACAGAATTCTCTGTTGCAAAGTTTTACAGAATCAACAAAAAGGTACAGCCATTTTTGAAATTGAATTTTGGGGCTGCCTTTGTAAGCTATGGGGAAGATGCTGAATTGTTTTCTGGGCTTCCAACTGCTATGAAACTTTGTTCATTTGAACCTGGTGTTTCAATTGAAATTCCTAAATCAAATAAACATCTAATGCTTCAAATAAGCGGTGGATATAATTTGTTTTACGGAGATGGGTATACAGGATTGGGCACTGTTTATCCCATTTATGGTTTGATTGGGATGATGTATCAATTGAATTAAGGTTTTGTTTCGGATTTGCATTTTTATATAGGCATTAACATTTTGCCTTCGAGCTGCGTATTTTCGATTAAAGGGGTTACTTTTAGTAAGATTTCTTTTTTGAGCATTTCCAAAACCATGTTTTTCACAAAATGTCGGTGCACCACCAATCCAATTGATCTAAATGGCATGGGGTCTTCAAATGGGTGGATGTGGCAAGCATCGGTTTCAGGAAGGTCTGTGGAAGACAAAAATGGCAATAAAGTAGACGCTTTGTTGGCCTTTACAAATCGCATCAAACTATCTATTGAGCCAGCATTGTATTTGAAATTGATTTGATTGTTCAATCGGTTGGTTTGCATGTTGCAGAGTTCCAAAATTTGTGCCCGCATACAATGTCCTTCATCCAAAAGACAAATGTTAGACACATCCAAATTTGCTGCGTCAACTTTGTTGGCATTGAATGAATTGGTATCAAAAAACACGAAAGGTTCGTCGTAAAGATGAATTTCTCTCAAATCTTTGTCGTTCAATGGTATCGAAACAATTCCAATGTCTAAGTCCCTCGATTTAATTTGACGCATGATTTCTGCTGTGGTTTCCTCCTTAACCTCAATGTTTAAGCTGGGGAATTTAGATGCAAAATCAGTGATAAATAAAGGTAGAATACCGGGAGCAATCGTTGGAATGACAGATATGGTTAAGTCACCACTCACTTCACCCTTTATTTCTTTGGAAATTTCTGTAAGCTGCTCAATTTCTTTGTGTATTTTTTTCAATTGCTCAATGATGATCATTCCTTCGGAAGTAATATCTACAGGCTTTTTTTTGCGGTCGAAAATCATAATTCCAACCTCATCTTCGAATTTTGAAATCATGGTGCTCAAAGTAGATTGTGTGATACAGCATTTTTCTGCAGCATTTTCGAAGTGCCGTGTTTCTGCAAGTGCTAGGATGTATTGGAATTGGTGAATGTTCATCGATTTTATCAATATTGTTATTGAAAATATAGTTTCTGTGAAACAAATTAACGCGGTAATTTTGACATATCAAACAGAAAATAACTAAATTTTATAAACTATGAAGAAAGCAATCATTGTAGCATTTGTTTTAAGCTTAATTAAGCTAAATGCCCAGCCTCATGCCGGAGAACCAAGCAAAGGTAAATGTCCTTTTCATTCGTCGGCGGCTCCTGATGTTGAAGCCCCTAAAGCTGCAGCTCCTATGTCCCTCAAAAAAGGAAATACAAACAAAGAGTGGTGGCCAAATCAGCTCGATTTGAGTGTGTTGAGACAGAATTCGAATTTGTCGGACCCAATGGGTGAAAATTTCGATTACCGCAAAGCCTTTGCAAAATTGGATTACCCAGCATTGAAGGCAGATTTGCGCAAAATCATGACCCAATCGCAAGATTGGTGGCCAGCAGATTACGGCAATTATGGACCTTTGTTCATCCGTATGGCTTGGCATAGTGCTGGAACTTACAGAACTGGTGACGGTAGAGGAGGTTCTCGCGATGGACAACAACGTTTTGCTCCACTAAATAGCTGGCCCGACAACGGTAACTTAGATAAAGCACGCCGTTTGTTATGGCCGATTAAACAAAAATACGGTAGCAAAATTTCTTGGGCCGATTTGATGGTTCTTACAGGAAATGTTGCCATGGAATCAATGGGTTTTCCTACACTTGGATTTAGCGCAGGTAGGGTAGATGTTTGGGAGCCAGAAAGCAATGTGTATTGGGGTTCTGAAACCAAATTTATGGAAGATAAAAGATATTCTGAGGGACGTAAACTTGAGAATCCTTTAGCAGCGGTGCAAATGGGATTGATTTATGTGAATCCAGAAGGCCCTAACGGAAATCCTGATCCATTGCTAGCAGCAAAAGACATCCGTGAAACATTTGGAAGAATGGGTATGAACGATGAAGAAACAGTGGCGTTAATTGCTGGTGGTCATACGTTTGGTAAAACGCATGGAGCTGGTCCAGCTTCACATGTTGGTCCTGAGCCGGAGGCTGCACCAATTGAAGAACAAGGTTTCGGATGGAAAAGCTCTTACAACACTGGTAAAGGGAAAGATGCCATTACTTCAGGTTTGGAGGTAACATGGACAACCACTCCAACAAAATGGAGCCAAGGTTTTTTCAAGAGTTTGTTCGCTACAGAGTGGAAGTTAACCAAAAGTCCAGCAGGTGCTCATCAATGGGTGGCGGTTGATTCAAAAGTGATGGTTCCAGATGCATTTGATTCTACCAAGAAGCATGCACCTACAATGTTAACCACAGATTTGTCGTTGAGATTTGATCCTGAATACGCAAAAATTTCTAAAAGATTTGCAGATAATCCAGAGGAGTTTACCAAAGCATTTGCAAAAGCTTGGTACAAATTAACGCACCGCGATATGGGTCCAAAATCGTTACATATTGGTCCTGAAATTCCAAAAGAAGATTTTATTTGGCAGGATCCAATTCCAGCTGCGAATTATAAAATGGTTGATGCAACTGATGTAGCTGCGTTGAAGACTGCAATTTTGGCCTCAGGTTTATCATCAAGTGAATTGATTTCAACAGCCTGGGCATCTGCATCTACTTTCCGTGGAACAGATTTTAAAGGTGGTGCCAACGGTGCTAGAATTCAATTGGAACCACAAGTAAGATGGACTGCAAACAATCCTGAACAATTGAAAAGGGTTTTAGAAAAATTGAGGGACATTCAGTCGAAATTTAATGCATCGAGCAAAGACAAAAAAGTGTCTATGGCAGATTTGATTGTTTTGGGTGGTTCTGCTGCGGTTGAGATTTCTGCGAAAAAGGCGGGTTTTGCAATTGAAGTTCCATTTAGAGCGGGTAGAACGGATGCAACGCAAGAGCAAACGGACGCAAAATCGATGGAAGTTTTAGAACCAATGGCCGATGGATTTAGAAATTACTCTAGAGCACAATATACTGTTCCTACAGAAGCATTGTTGGTTGATAAAGCGCAATTGTTGACATTGACAGCACCAGAAATGACAGTTTTGGTGGGTGGTTTAAGGGTTTTAGGTGCAAACTACAATCAATCGAAACACGGCGTTTTTACGAGCAATGTTGGTGCTTTATCGAATGATTATTTTGTGAATCTTTTAGACATTCGCAATGAATGGAAAGCAACTGATGATGTTAAAGAAGTTTTTGAAGGACGGGATAGAAGCACAGGAAAAGTGAATTGGACAGCAACGAGAGCTGATTTGATCTTTGGTTCTAATTCTGAATTGAGAGCTTTGGCTGAAGTATATGCAAGTGACGATGCAAAAGAGAAATTTGTAAAGGACTTTGTAAAAGCTTGGACAAAAGTGAT
>CAIRMY010000231.1 GCA_903879775.1 uncultured Bacteroidota bacterium | reverse complement strand
AGTGAAACAAATCGAATTTATGTTACCGGTTCAAGTACACAGCCAAGTTTGTATTACAATGAGCTTGATTCAAGTTTAACAACCAATATCAATCATAGAATTAATTTTAGAGTTGATTGGAAAATAGATTCGGTAAATAAATTGATCATTCAACCGCGATTAACCATTCAATCAAATGATAAAAATAATCCATTATATGGTATCACTTATAATCCTGAATTATCCTTAACCTTTCAAAATGCACTGAACAACATCAACCTAAATCAATCAAATGGCCTTAATGGTGGATTGAATTTAAATTGGATGCATTCATACTTGAAAAAAGGTAGAACATTGTCGGTGAATGTTAATCCAGGATTTACGAATCAAATTGGGTTGAATAAGATAACCAATGAATCAGAAATTTTATTGGGTTCGGTTCAAACTGATACCGTAAAATTGCAAAGGGTGAATACTGAAAAATTTGGAAAAACCTTGTCGGCGAATACAACATTCACAGAAGGTTTAGATAGCAATCATTTATTGGCATTTTCTTATAATTTAAACTACAATTTGAATGGAAGTGATCGTTTAAACAAAACCCCAATTTTAATGAATTCAGACATTTACAATGTAGATACATTTTTATCGAGTCGATTTAACAATGGTTATGTAAGTCATTCAATAGGAACGCAATATCAATATCAGAATTATAAATGGAACACAAGTATAGGTGTAAATGGACAAGTTGCAACGTTAAATGGAGATCAGGAATTTCCATATTTAACATCTGTAAACAAGGTGTTTTATTCTGTTTTACCGAATGTGAGTGTTCGATATAAAATAGGGATGAAGAAGAATTTGCGTTTAAATTACCGTGCGAGTAACAATGCCCCATCGGTAGATCAATTGCAAGAAGTAATCAATAATTCGAATCTCCAACAAATAACCATTGGGAATCAAAAATTAGATCAAGATTTTCAACATAATTTAACATTAAGGTATTTCAGTGTAGATATGGAGAAATCATCAAATAAGTTTTTCTTAATCAATGCCACTTACACACGTAATTATATCACCTCACTCACTCAAATAGCAAACAACGGACCTTTAGATGTTTCAATAGGAGTTAATGGCTCATATCAGTTAAATCGTGGTTCTCAGCTATCGCAGGCAATTAATATGGATGGATATTACAGTATTCGGTTATTTGGAACGTATGGCAGACCATTTTTTAAAGGCAAAATCAATATGAACATGAATGGTGGATTGAATTTTACGCAAACACCAAGTATGATTAAAGTTGGTTTAGATGAAGCAAAAGCAAACTATGCAAGAAATCCCTCTGGAAGTTTTGGTCTTGTTTTGGGTACAAATTTGAGTAAAGTTGATTTAACAATTATGAGTACAACATCAATTAATTTTGTATCAAATACTTTGCAAAGGTCTATGGATCAAAATTATGTGAATCAAAATTCACAAATTAGAATGACCATCAACCCTACGAATAAATGGGTTGTAAGCACAGATATTACACATCAGTTATTTTCGGGTTTAACATCTACCTTGAATCAATCATATTATTTATTGAATATTGGTTTGGGTAAAAAATTTGGAAAGAATAATCAGTCTGAATTAAGATTCACAGTTTATGATTTATTCAATCAAAATAGGGCAATTACCCGAAATATAACTCAATCTTATTTTGAAGATGTAAGAACAAAAGTTTTAACAAGGTATGCAATGATAACATACACTTATACATTGAAACAATTGGGTGCTAAATCTGATGATAAAGATAAAAAAATGATGATGTTCCCTGGTGGCATGCCAATGCCAGGTGGAATGCCGCATGGCGGTTAATTTTAAAGTCAATCCAAAAAAGAAACCCCCTCTTAAATTTAAGAGGGGGTTTCTTTTTAAAAGATATTACAAAAAAATATCAATGACTAATTTGAACTTTATATGTATCTTTTTGTCCATTTGCAATCACATCTACAAAGTAGAATCCACTGCTAATATTTTTGGTATTTAATAGCACTTCTCTTGAAGTTGATACATTTTTAGATGTGATCAATTGACCTTGAGCATTTCTGATTAGAATATTTGCATTTCCGAATTCCTGAGGTATGAAGATATTTAATTGATCATTTGCAGGATTTGGGAAAACAGATACACCCGACAATAAATATTTGTTTGCAGATGATGAAGCAGGTGGCTGCGGATTGATGTATTGGCGGAAAGTATCACCGCCGCATGGAGGTGAATTTACAATAAACAATACTTCTACTGGTCCTGCTTTGCTATATGTATGTGTTGGGTTTTCTTGGAAGTTTTCATCTCCATCGCCAAAGAACCAATGAAAATCTTTACCACCGGTTGAAAGATTTTTAAAGTCAAATGAAAATCCATTTTGTGTGTAAGAAAAACTTGCTTTTACTTT
The DNA here is from genome assembly GCA_903879775.1 of uncultured Bacteroidota bacterium. Classification (GTDB taxonomy): domain Bacteria; phylum Bacteroidota; class Bacteroidia; order NS11-12g; family UBA955; genus VMCP01. Next base: position 5,368 of record CAIRMY010000231.1, on the reverse strand, counting down.
AATGACTTCATAGAAATTTTGGTATTTGGTTGAAGAACAACCTTGATTATTGGTCACTTTCACATTGTATTGTGTTGTTCCGCTGGCTTTCGCAAAAGTTGCAGCCGTTGTTTTTCCATTAGACCATAAATATTGATTGCCAAACCCACCCGCTGCTGCAGTCACTCGCACTGAATCTCCAGCGCATACATTTGAATCGGTGAATGTTAATGTTACATTTGGATTTGTAGCTAAAACAACATTCACATTTCTAGTTGCTACACAACCTACTGTATCAGTAGCAGTTACGGTGTATCCAGTTGATGCAGTTGGCGAAGCATAAACTGTATCGCCAGTTGTTGTATTTAAACCGGTTGAAGGCGTCCAAGCCAATGTAGAATTCCCGGATGCTGTAGCAACCAATTTCGCTGGGTTTCCACCTGGGCAAATACTGCCAAAGGTTGGAGTAACGGTTAATGTAGGAGCAACTCCAGCATTTGTTTTGACTTCAATATAATCAGTTGTATCAGATTCCCCTGATTTTGAGCAAGTGATGATTGCTCGAATAAAACGAGTTCCAGTTAAATTTCCAGTTGCTGGATTGGTTCCAGTTCCAAAATTATTGTATGTGCCAGTGGCAGTGGTTGCAGCTTGCCATTGTATGGATGTTCCATAACTTGAAGTATTGCCGGCAATTGTAAAGGTAGCTTGACCATTTGCTGCGCAAATTTTTGTAGGGAATGCAGTAATTGAGCCTGAATTTGGAGTACCAGAACAATAAGTTGGAAAATGTTGCCATTCAAAATCATCTAAGAAAACATTGCCACCATTATTGCCGCTACTTCGAGCAGTACCTTGTATTAGAATGTAGTTGGTTGCACCTGTATAACTGGCTGGAATGGCAAAAGAATATTTCTGCCAACCTTCGGTAACAATATCTGGAAGGTTTAATTTAGCATAGCGAGCCACAACTCCAAGCCTTTTTGCGCCAGTTAAAGATCTACTGGTGTTTATAAAAATGGTTAAACTATCTGCTTGGTTGAAAATGGTATCTCTATAAATGTAAAAGCTAAAGTAAGAATTCCCACCAGCTCTTGCAGTCAAATCCATCAATGGAGATGAAATTGTTTGTTGAGTACCTGCACCAAAAGCTGATCTTGCTGCAAATCGCATTAATCCGCTTCCGCCATTTGGAGAGCAAGTTGGATTTGTTTGGGCACCAGTTCTTCTGCTCCATAAGTTAATGTTTCCAACGCCTGCCCAACCTGTTGGTGGAAATGCATTTGTTTCTAAATCCTCGGTTTTGAGTTCTGCTTGACCAAATGTTGTTCCCGAAATTGCAAAAAATAAAATGAGCAAATTAGAGAACTTAAAATTAGATAGTTTCATATAGTTAGTTTAGTTTTTTAGTTTAAGGTTTTTTACCTGATAAAATGGTTAAATCACCAAATTGATCAAAGGTTCTGGTACCAGTTACGGTATTCTCGTAAAGTCCGTGAATGAGGTATGCATAAATTCCATCAGGAACCAATGTTCCATCTGCTGTCCTTCCATCCCAAGGTTCAAATACGTTTTTCTTATCCACGATGGTTTCGCCCCAACGGTTAAAAATTGAATAGTAACCGGTTTTGACTTGGCAGTCAAATCTAGGGTACCATCCATCATTTAAATTATCTGCATTTCCTGGTGTGAAGGCATTTGGAACGTAAAAATCACAATCGCAACGGTAACTATTTACATTTACAAAGTCTGTTCTACTGCCACAAGCATTAGAAGTAATGAGCGAAATGTTCGCTGAATATGGAACAATTGTTTCTGGACCTTTGTCTCCATTGCTCCAAACATAATTGAATTTACCAGTGAATGGTTGAGCTGCTTTGATTACAAGCGGTTGACCTAAGCAGAAATATTCATCATTGTTTAATACCTTAACAGGAGTAGTATCTTTAAATATTTGAATTGAATCCATGCGGTTTCCGCATCTATTTGAAGTTAATAACCACCATTTCCCCTCATAAGTAAACGATTTAATTGGTGATGTGCTTCCATCGCCCCAAGCATAATTACAGTTTGGCTGCGTAGCGTTTACAGTATATAAAATTGGTCTCGTGCAGAAAACAGTGTCTTTAATTGGTGCTTTAATAGGTTTCTTTCTTAGAACTATGTTAAATGAGTCATATTTTTCGTCGCATGCAGTTTTAACAGTTAGGTATTTTGTACCTGAAAAATTGAAACCTCTGCTGGCATTTGTGTCACCATCATCCCACAAATATGTATGATATAATTTAGGTGTAATGTTTACAATGATGGTTTCACCAATACATATTCCGGTATCTTTTAATTTTGGAGGCATCAGAATTACAACACCTTGTTTTATGGTGATTGTATCTATTCTTTTACCGCAAGAATTTGTGGTTTCAACCCAGAATTTCCCTGGATTTGTAAATGTTCTGTAGCTTTTTGTACTTGCATTGTCCCAAATATATGTACATCCAGTTTGAGCTATGTTTTTATATAAACTCCAACCCGTAGTACAGTAAGTTGTATCTTTAAAAGAAGGCGATTTAGGGAAGTCTCCCGCAACCACCACGAGAGTGTCTATTATACTAGCGCAGCTGTTGGTAGTTGTTAGGTAATAAGTTCCAGCGGTTGTGAAATTTTTCGCGCAGTTAGCATCGTTATCATCCCAAAGATATGTGCATGTTGTAATGGTTTGTAATGGATTCACTGTGAGTGTTCCTGTTGATTTGCATATTAAGGAAGTATCAGCGAGTAAGTTTTTAGGTTTAACACATGCTTGACGACATTCAATGTTTTCATTAAATGGAATCACTGTAATTGTTGGGGAGTGAGTTGTAAGGGAACCTTGCGTAACATCTGTAGCTGTTACCGCTGCTGCGACTAAGGTCGTATTGAATGTGGTGTAATTTTGAGTATGATTGGCGCAACTCGCAGTTGAACATGGACTCATAATAGCGAAATTTAAGCGAACGCCTGTTGCTCCGTTATCTTGACCAAAAAACACCGTTCCGTTGGTTTTTAGAACATCAAAGTCCATTCCTGCATTTGATGTATTAAAACGACGGGTTCCAAAATAAATGGAATTCCCCGAACTTAATGTTCCATTTGTATCAATTCCAACAAATCCCTGTCTCAAGCCACCACCGCCAAGTCCATTTGTTTGCATAGACATATAGAGAATATTCTTATCTAAATATGCGTGGTTAAAATAGTCATTTGCCCCTCCTGTAGTTGCAATTCCTTTTTGCCATAATATTGTTCCAGTAGTTATATTGACCGCCGCAGCCCAACCATCTGGAGTGCCATTTTTATTCGTGAAACCAACTAAATATACTTTTCCTGATGGGGTAAAGAGTATTTTATCAGGACTATGATTGCTAGTTCCTGCAAGATATATTGAGTTTATAGCCGCTCCAGTACTTTTGTTTATCAACAGTAAGAAGGGATTCACATTGTTGGTCATCCAACCTCCAATTAAATAACCAAAAGGAGAGGATATAATTTGTGTTGGATGTGCCTGTTGATTATTTCCACTAATCGACATGTTTACCTGATTGATAAATATAGAGTTTCCATTACTGTCTAGCTTGGCAACCAATACCCTAGAGTAATTTAATTTTGAATATTGTTGAGCATCTCCTGCAACAATGACGTCTCCATTGGGATCAACAGTTACACATCTAATTGCATCAAGGACACCGTTATTTCCTGCACTTGGTGTTTTTCGATACCATTTTACAGAGCCTTGGTTATCTATAGAAACAATTGCTCCAAGGTTTGCCGAAATTGTATTGTCAGCGTTTTGTCCGGTTATAATAATTCCACCAGATGGGGTTGCTGCAAGCCTAATAGAAAATCCACCTTCATTTGTAGATAGACCAAGTGTTTTAAAGTACAATAATTTTCCAGTATCGTTCGCTTTTGCATAAAAAAACTCTACATTTCCACCTGCCAAAGTTGCCACACCAGACATCCAAAATCCACCTGGTACAGTAACCACACTATGACTTGTAATTGCAGTTAATTTAGCAGTCCCAGCAATTTTTTCAGTAAGCGTAACATATTTTTTTGTCATTGCGTTGTTACAAACCGATTGCGACAATAAAATAGAAGGTAGTAAAACTGAAAAAACTAAAAAAAACAATAATTTATGATAGTTTTTTTTAGTAAAGGGTATTTGCTCTTGCATTATATGTTCATTCACTGTTCAAATTGACTACCTTTTTGGCAAATTAGTTGTGGCGACTTTGAAATATTACAATAGCATGACAATATATAAAGTTTGTAATTCTCCGTTTTAAGCAATAACATTGTATTTGAATTTATGCAAATCAAAGGACTAAAATTTATCATTGCCCTCGTTATGATTTTTTGCCTCACAGAATATTCGTATTCCCAGGGCGATTCAATTGCTCAAATCAAGCCTGAAAAGGTTAAAAAAGTTAGGCAACGAGACACAACCGGCAAATGGTCGTTTTTTGGAACTTCCACCATTTCTACAAACCAAAGTCAATTTTCAAATTGGCAACAAGGTGGAATTAATTCAATTTCACTCACCACCGGTTTAAATTTGAATTTGGGTTACATGAATCAAACAATCAGTTGGCAAAATGTTTTTGATGTAAATTATGGTTTGTCTTTACAAGGAAATTCTTCTGAATGGTATAAAAATGATGACCGTATTTCGTTTTCAACAAAACTAGGTTTGAAAGCTAGAAAAAGTTGGTACTATACAATCATTACATCATGTTCAACTCAATTTCAACCCGGATATAATTCTATCGAAGACCAATTGATCGATTTTAAAGCTTCAAACTTCTTTGCCCCAGCTACATTTATATCTTCATTAGGAATTGACTACAACCCGAGTCCTAAGTTAAGTGTTTTCATAGGCCCTATTTCAAGCAAGAATATCATTGTAAATGATCAAACTTTAGCAAATATGGGTGTAGGTGGAATAACACCTGCGGAGTATGATTATGTAACGGGTAAATATTTGAACAATGCGGCGAAACACATGGTTGAAATGGGTGGATATATTAAATTGCAGTTCTTTGAGCCGAGGGTCCTCAAAAATATTAGCATTCAATCTACTTTGGAGTTGTTTAACAATTACCTCAGAAATGCATCTCGAATTGATGTGAATATTCAAAATGATATCAATATTAAGTTGAATGAATACATATCAACGAATATTATTCTAAACCTAAAATATGATGATGATGTTCTTTTCGACGATGCTAACGGAAGAAGGGGACCTAGAATTCAATTCATGCAAGTTTTAGGGGTTGGATTGGCCATCAACCTAGGCAGAATGTATTGATTACATTTCTGGAAAGGGATTCACACTTTCTTTCTTTTCTTTTCT
>CAIRMY010000230.1 GCA_903879775.1 uncultured Bacteroidota bacterium | reverse complement strand
TGATTCAACATATTACCGAAAGAGATGTGAAACTTTAGAAGATTTTAAAAAAGAATCAGAAGTGCAGCAGAATATATACTTAAAAACAATTAGTCCATCAGGAAATCCAATATGTCTTGCGGTAGTTGATTTTTCACATTTTAATCCGGCGTCAACCAAAGCATTTTTAATTAAATTGACAGACATAGCAACAACCTACAAAGCAAGAAATATGTTATCATATTTGAATGACAATATTGAAAAACATAGACAATTAGGAATGATCACAATGGAATTGGCAGATGGGTATACTGAAATAGCAAATTTAAATGGAACGGAATACGATAGAAACGTTAGTTACGCAATTGTGCAACTATTGATTTGTTTCACCAAGCTCAAAATATTGAATCATGATTGTCATTTGGCAAATGTTTTATCAAAAAATAATAAGAAACCATTTCACATTGATTTTGGAAGAACTATTGATTTCAATCATGGAAAACAAATTTTGGAAAATGCATTTCCGGAAGAAGGACGCAAAATAATTAGAATATACAATTCAATAAGTGGAAACGATTATAAAACTGAATGTGGAGAAGTTATGAAAATTGGATTTACAGATTTGTATGTGGGTGGAAGAACCACTAAAGATATGGTAATAGAAAGGATGCATAGAATTGTTAGATTTTTGGCATATGTTGATTATATAACAAATATAACATACTATAACATGGGTGGAATGGAAAGACCACAAATGAATGAATTCCTTAAACTCATTTACGGAAGCGCTAATATGAGTGATGTTTGGGATTCAAATGTGAGTGGATATAAAAACCCAAATTTTGTTTTGGATGGAACGTCAATACCGGTTTATGAGCATTTGATTCCATTATTTCAAGAATTGACTGTGGCTGATACTATGACTGGTCGCAATTCAAACTCTGCGAACGCAATTGAAAACTCAATTAGAGAAACCCGATTGTTTCACATAAATGAAAGGACATCTTATGATCGCAGTTCTTTATTTGGCGTTATTCAAGCGCACGCAAATTCTCCTTCAAGACGCGTAGCAAACTCTTCTCCAAGACGCGTAGCAAATTCTCCTTCAAGACAAGTCGCAAACGCAAGACAAGTAATTAAAAAAGAAGAAGGATATTCTTTTGAACAAAAATTTTTGTTTGTTGTTGTTGTTGGATTTATTTTGAAAAAACTGTTAAAAGGTGGATCACGTCGCAAATCACGTAGTCGCGGCGGAAATAATTTTATCCAAAGAAGAGAAATAATTAAAATAGTTACTGAAAAATTAAAAGAATATAATTGCGGAATTGAGTTTGATTTGTCAAGAGAGAAAATAGAGCCAATTAGTGACGACCAACTTAATGAATACATTAAAACCGATAAAATAGAAATTATTGATAAACCTGAAGATTTAAAAGATACATGTGATTTGGAAAAACTGAAAATGCCGCCGATAGAGGATTTATTAAAACATGTTAACCAATTGGCTGTAAATAATCAAATTATGAGTTTAAGAAAAACAAGAAGATCATTGAGCAAGTCATCTAGTAAATCATCAAGTGAATGATTTCACTCTACTTACCTTGTAGGAAATAGAACCCATTATAACCGATGGTGGCAAAGGCGAGAAGGAGTAGATATTCAAAGAATTTGCGTTCGGTATTTTTTCCTGTGATGCCGATATAAATGAGAATGGGCCCAATTAATAGGACATGTATAAGATAAATCCAGGCTCTATCGGGATTGACAAAAATTTTGTAGAGATGGTAGGCAAAAACGAATGCTCCAAGGAAAATCAATAAAGGGAACATGAAATCTGGTAAATTGGTT